>NZ_JAYFEZ010000002.1:0-71901 GCF_034863425.1 Mycoplasma sp. 21DD0573 | reverse complement strand
GGTTTGCTCTATCTGATTCTAATCCTTCTAAATTTATATTGTATAGTTCTTCAATTTGTTGTGCATCAACTTGGCCTAAAGATGATTTGAATGCAAAGCAAATTGGATCCATAATAATTTGTGAAACACCACTTTCTTCTTTTACATAAAACTTATAGACAATGTTTGAAAATGCAACATAAAATTCATAGTATCCCGGTTTAATTATTGATTCAGTTACATTTGAAAAACTTGTTGGTCACATATTTCCAACCGGTTTGATTTCGTTTGTTATATATGTATAGTGTGTATGTCCTGAAGTTGCATTAACTTCTGAGAAACTATTAACTTGGTTAATTGAATAGTGTAAATACTCATCTGAATGTCTTGGCTTTGAATCATCTTCAAAGTTAAATGATAATAAACCATAATCATAAAACACAGTGTTAAAGTAGTAAATATATTGTAAGAAGACGTAAATGTTTTCAGATAGCAATTGTGACATTTGTTCTAATGAAGCAGCGAATTCAGGTTTTTGTGCACCTTCATTTTCCTTTTTAAGTTTTAAAACTGTGTCTTTAAGTGTTGCTAATTTGCTTCTTAACTTAGTTAAATCTTCATTTGTGAAGTTATCTAATTTTTCTTTGTATTTAGAATCTAATGTAATGTTTTGTTCTTTTAAAAATTCATCAAATTTAGTTACTACGTAAGGTTTAGCTATTTTGTATTGATTACCACCTGTTAAATCAATGCAAGCTACAGAAGCAATTGGTAATGCCGAGAAACTAAGCAAAGAAAGTGAGAATAATAATTTTTTCATAATGAATGTTAATTAACATCTACAAATGTATACGTTAATTTTACCCCTCCATAATTGTCTATAAATAAAATTTCATTGGTGTTACCTTTGTTAGAGTTATCTACACCGAATGGAGCAAATAACTGCACATATTTGTTTAAATCAAAAATGTCTAATATATAGTCATTATTGATAATATTTGGAAATGTTTTTACATATCCGTGTAATTTAGGTTTGAGTAATTCAGGATTTTGTCAATCTTTTTCAATTCCTATTTCTAAGATAAATCCATTTTTAGATAACAAGTAATATAAATCATCAAGTGTTTCATCGCTGTTTTTTGCATAAACATAATCAATGAATTGATTTGAACTTATTTTTGCATAGTTTGAATAAATTTTTTCAGGATCATTAGACGCGACATCTAAGTTTTCATTATCTAATAATGTTGATTTAATTAAATCAAATTGAGTAATTGTAAATAGTGCATATAGTCAATTTGTTGATAATAATTGATCTATTTGAGCAGTTGATTGTTCTACTATAAATGGTTTTATTCTTGAGAATGTTCCTCAATCAAATTCTCCTTGAATAAATGATTGAGTCATGTTGTTCCCGAATACAAATGCATTTTTAATTTGCCGTTTGTAATCAGGATTGCTTAGTAATTCAAATTGTGAGTCAATGTAAGCTTGTTTTTGGGCTTCGTCTTTATATACGATGTTAAGTAAGTTTCAAATTGAATCTTGTTTAATAAAGTTATTTCATTCAAGTTTTAAAGCGTTTTCTTGTTCGCTAGTTTCATCTGTTTTTGATACTGTGCTAGGTGTAAAAGATAAAGTTGCTAAAGGTAAACTTAATGGTGATATCATTAAAATCTTTTTAAATAATTTACTAATTTTCATTAGTCCCCTTTCATAAGAAGAAAACATTAGCAGGTTCTCCATAACTTAGATCTTTAACCATGCTTTTTTCAAATTGAACTAATCCTGTTTCGTATCCGTGAATAAATCTTGAGTGAACAATATTAGAAATTAAGTTAAGTGATATTTTGTTATTTTTTAAATCTCCAAAGTATCAGTTTAACGGTTCTAATTTTAAATTAGAAACAGGTTGCAAAATGTTGTTGATAGTAATTCTGAAAACTAGTTTATTTTTCTTTAAATAATAAACTCTAGCATCAGCCATTTCACCTGATTCATCACCTAATTTGATGTCGTCAATGTATGTGTTTGGTACGTTGTAGTTTTTGTATTCGCTTTTTGTTTTTAATGATTGTTGGTATTCGTCTGATAGTGTATAACCATTTCCGATTGGATCTAATAATCAAGATACAAATGTGAAGTCAAATTTATCTAAATTATTTAAGATAAAGTATCAGTTTTCTGAAATAAAATCTGAGAAACTATTAGCGAATTTTTCTTTTTTAGCAGGTGTATTATGTTCATTAATTTCATTAATTTTTGCTGTTAATTCAGTTATTTTGTTTTCTGCTTCTGTTCTTTCATCACCTGAAAAGTAGACTAAGAGATCTTGTAGTCTGCTTTTTTCAGCAAGAGAATCGTTTAATTCATCAGATCTAAATTCTTGTTTGTAACTTGTTGTTATTTCTTTGAATTTTTGAATGATTGATGATGTGTCTTGTTCTTGATTGTATACATATAAACTGCGTTCTCTTTGACTTTCTGGTTTATAAACGTTGTTTAAAAGAGTTTCGATAATCTTTTTATGATTAACTTGCTGCAAGTTTTCAACTTTAGGGTTAATTTGTGTTGAGTTATCTATGTATACTTCTAATTTATTTGAAGATGTGTAATTAGCACAAGAAATCGCAACTCCACTAATAAGAGGTAAACTAATTAAACTTAACATTTTTTTAATTTTAATCATTTTGTACTCCTACTAATGTGTATCTAATAATTTGTCAGTTATCTTGATTAATTTCTTCTAACGCTAAGTACAATCTTTGAAAGTAATTGTATGAATTAAATAACATAATAAATTTAGCATAATCAAAGTTCTTATATATAAATGATAAATCTTCAACATTTATACTTTTACTGTATTCAATGTCATCATTTAGTAGTTTATTGTGTGCAGCAACTAATTTGCTGTGCAAATTATCAATTGTTGCATCAATGTTATCTGTAGAGACAACTTTTAAGATTTCAGCAGATGCTTTTAAATACGTTTTGTCTTCTTGTGAATATTTAAATACTGGTAGTATTAAATTTTCGTTTAGGACAATGTAAATCACATCTAAACTTTGAAGTGTTGAGTTGCTATCTAACTGAATATTTTTAACAACATATTTATTCAATTTGTAATTATGTAAATCAATATTTAACTTAATACCATCTTGCGTTGCTTTTGTGTATTTTGCTAATGTTAAATTCACACCAGCATCATTTTTTTTATCTTTGAAATTTGATGGATAAAAGTTTAAATAGTAATTGAATTTATTTAGATTACTTAAGTATCAAAATCAGTTATCTCTAAATAGCATTTCTAATGTTTTTGATGCTTTTAATGAATCTTGAATTTGAATGTTGTTTTCTAAAATTGGATTGTTTAATATTTGCGCATATACTAATGATGATTGAATTTCTTTAATAAATTCATCTGGAATATTGTTTTGTGTATTTATATATAAATTCAAATCCCTTGAATTATTTATAAATTCAGAAGATCCTAATTTCTTTAGAAATGCTTGATGTGGTCTTTTTTCTTTTGAAACTTGTGGAGTAGTATTTTCTGTTGTATTAGTACAAGAGAGTGCTATTGTTGGTAAGAACAATAAAGGTGCAAGAAGCTTAATTTTGAATAATCTTTTCATAATAGATATCTTCAAGACTTTTCTGTTTTTGTCCTGATGAAACTAATTTACCTTTATGAATAAGTGTGTATGAAGTTGCATACTTATCAATCTCACTTAAAATGTGAGAACTGATAATTATTGTCTTACCTTGTTTATTTAATTCAGATAATATTTCAAACAATCTAAATCTAGCTGTTGGGTCTAAGTTAGCAGCAGGTTCATCAAGAATGATTAAATCAGGATCGTTTAATAATGCTTGAATTAATAAAACTTTTTTCTTTTGACCTGATGATAAGTTGTTAGGTTTGTTTTTCTTTAAATCAGAGATTTCAAACTTTTCTAAAAAGTTATTGATTTTATCTTTTAATTGTTGTTTATCTTTATTTCCAAATAAAGAAACAATGTATAAATATTCAAATACATTTAATTCTTTAGGAAAAATTGCATTTTCAGGAACATAACCTAGTTTTGCTTTTGATTTAGGATCTGAGTTAATAATTCCATTAATGTAAATTTGTCCACTAAAGTTTGTGTATGAACCAATGATTGATTTGATTGTTGTTGTTTTCCCTGAGCCATTTTCCCCAATAAATGCGTGGAAAGAACCTTTAGGTACTTCGAAACTTAAATCAAATACTCCTTTTTTCTCATTAGAGTTATGATTATAAATCTTTGTTAAATTTTGAACTTTAATACTTGTGTTATTCATTATTTATAATCCTTTCTAATGTATAAAAGTGTATTTGCAGCTAATAGAGAAGCTCCTAATATTATTCAAATCACAACAAAAATTGATTTGTTAACAACTTTTTTGTTTCTTTGAATTGAATAAATTTGATCTGTTGTAGCAAATAAATAGTTATTTGATTTTGTTAAATCGTATCTGATGACAATTTGGTCATTGATGATTTGTTGTTTTGGTACATATGTTTCAAATCCACCGATTTGATAATTGTAATCATCTAATCTAACTTTGAATTGAGATGGTGCATATGTATCTGTGTAGTCATCATTTACTAAAAGAGCATTTAAGTAAATTGAATCATTGTATGTAAAGTAAATGTAGTAAATAAGTGCTGAATATAAATAAATTTGTTTTTCAACTTTTGATTTAACTAATTTATTTTTAATAGCATTTTCATCAAGAACATTTGTGTTGTTATCAATTAAATTGTTTAATTCAGAGTTTTCATCATTTAAGTTTCTTTGAATATCGCTTAAGATGAAGTTTTTAATTGAAACTAAATCATTGTTTTTTACATATTCTTGTAATTCTTCTGAATTAAATAATTGAGCAAAGTATTTGTTTGTAAAACTATTAAATACATTTGATTTTAATAGTTGTTGTATGTTTTCTCATTTTAGTTTTCCTACTAAGTTTTCAGATGTAACAAAGTTGTATTTGTCTTCTGGGTAAATAATGTTAAAGTCTGAAGCACCATCTCTTGCATAGATGATATCTGTGTTGATGATATTTGTAATAGATGATTGATTTTTAAGTGAACCTGGAACTATATATTGTTCTTTACCTTCACTTATTTGATACTTACGTAGGTTTGGTTGTTTCTCGAGAATATATGAATATACTTGAGAATCAGTATTCTTGTAATATAAGTAATCACTTAAATTATTAGTGTTCTGATTATTTAGTTTATTAAATATATCTTCATTATTAATGTTGAATATTTCTAACATTTGATAAGGAATTGCTAAATAAGAATAAACACTTCACGAAGTAGATGAGTTTTTTGAAATCTTGTATGCCTCTGATAAGTACGCATCTTGTTTTTCACTAAAACTAGTTGCATCATATCCGTTAGGGATGATGTAGTAATTATCTTTATTGTTATCTAAATAAAAGTAATTAGTATTTGAATCATTACCTGATGGTTGATTAGGATTTTTAGAATTTAAATAGTAAGCAAAGTTATTAGCTGTTGATGTTGAGTTTGATGAGATAAATCCTCCAGCTAAAAACATCGGAATACTGAATAACAGTGGAACTGTTATAGCAATCTTTGAATTAAGTTTATAGCTTATTAATGAAGCAATTGAACCAAAGAAGATAAATGCTAAAAATATTGTGATTAGCGTGATAAATACAAATGCTACAAAGTAACTAGCATCTAATCTTAAAGTTAATCCTAATATTAAATTAAATAAAGAACAAAATAATGCTCAATATAATCCCATTAATAAAAACATTAACATTTTACTTATAAAAATAGTTTTTCTGGATATGGGTTTAGAAAATGTAATTATTTCTAAACCTTCTTCCTCTAAATCTTTATATAAGTTAATTGACTTTAATGAAGAAAAGAAGATAGTTATAAATAACAATCCAAAACTAGCACAATAAATAACTAGTGATTTGTTTTGTATATTCATAATTGAAATAATAATTGAAAGGACAATCATTATTGTTCCAACTAAAGCAGGTAAGATTCAACTGCTTTTTTTCTTTAAAATTACCTTATGAAGAAAGTAGATATAGTTTTTTATTTGTGTCATTATTAACTCCTTTTTGCACTTTCATATTACTTTAATATTATAAATAATTTGATAATATTATACATTAATTAAATAACCTGATGGTTATATTCTTTATATTTTTTTTAAAAATAAATAGGTAAAATATATCTTATGAACGATGATTTAAGAATAAGCAGAATAAAAGAGAAGATTAAAAAAACTCCACATAAGAGTGGAATTTATTTATGGAAAAACGAATTAGATCAAGTCATTTACATCGGTAAAGCTATTGATTTAAACAATAGATTAAATCAATATTTAAATAATTCAATTAACTCTTATAAGACATACAAGATGATTGATGAAATCTATGATTTTGATTTTGTTACATACAATACAGATCAAGAAGCTTTTTTAGCTGAAAAGAACTATATTGAAAAATATCAACCCAAATATAACATCAAGTTACTTGATGATAAGAGATATCCATATTTAAAATTGAATATCAATACTAAAGACCAATTAGAAATATACAAAAACTATGTATATTCTAAAACAACAGATACAACATTTTCATATGGTCCTTTTTCAAATCAACACGAGTTTAAACATTTGTTAAAGGTTTTAACTAGATTTTTTATGTATGAAAATGGATTGCCAATTAAAAATCAAGCTTATTCTGTTTCAAAATACAAATTTGACAAAATCATTGAAATTTTAAAATTTCAAAATAATGACTTTTTAGATAAGTTGATTTCTTTAAGAGATAAAGCAAGTGAAAATTGAGATTTTGAACTTGCTAAAGAATATAATGATTCTTATCATTTATTGAAAAGAATCAAAGATACACAATTAGTTGAACTTCAAAACATCAAAAACATTGATGTGCATACATTCATTGTTAAAGATGAACACATATCTATACAAAGTTTATTTTATAGATATGGAGTGCAAACTGCACACAATAATGAAATCAATAAATTGAATAACTATTACATTCAGAATGTAATTGATTATGTATCTGATTATTTAGAAAGATACTATTCAGATAAAGATTATCCAGATCACATTATTCTACAAAGTGAATATGAACAAATTCAACTTAATACAAAACTGAATAATAAAATTATTTTCCCTAAAAAAGGATTATTCTTAGAAATCTTAAACTTATCATTGTTAAATAACAATGAATATCTAAAGATTAATATTAATGAAGCTATCTTAAAAGAAGAAATTAATATTAAAACACAGAGAGAATTAGAGAATATATTAAACAATGGAAACAAAATAAATAACATTTATTTATTTGATAACTCACACTGATATTTAGAAAATCCGGTCGGTGTTTCTGTTTGTTTTTCAAATGGAAAAAAAGTTCCAGAAAATTACAGATTTTTCAAACACGAAAAAGAATTTAGTCAAATGAGCAAACATTCTGATTTGGAACTAATGTATTTAACAATTTTCAAATTTGTTAAAACATTTGGAACATCACTAAATATTAGTGATGATGATATTTTTATTGTAGATGGTTCAATTGAACAATTAAAAGAAGCTAAATATGCATTAAAAGAACTTGAATTTAATAATATCAAAGTTTATGGTCTTGTGAAGAACATAAAACATAGAACAGAGAAATTAATTGATGACAACAATCAAGTAATTGATATTTCACAAAATGCATTATTGTTGTTTACAAGAATGCAAAATGAAGTGGATAGATATGCTAAAAGCAAAATGAAACATAAATATATAAATAAATTCAGAGAATCAGATTTAGACTCAATACCGGGTATTGGAGATGTAACTGTAAAGAAGTTGCTTGATCGTTTCAAAACATTCGAAAATGTCAAGAATGCATCAATTGAAGAACTTAATCAAGTTGTTGACAAAAAGAAATCAAAAATGATTTTTGAAACTTATTCAAAAAGAAATTTGTAAAGAAATTTGGTCGATTTTATCGATCATTTTTTCATATTGTTTTTAATCAATGAAAAGCAATATTTACACTATGAATTAAATCCATTATAGTAATTATGACATTTATTAATTAACATTTTTATTTATAAATATTTATTAATTCTTGTTAATTAATTAAAAAATGCTTATTTTAATGATTAAAAATAAAAACATTATAATTCGCCTATGAAAAAATTTAAAAGAAAAATATTTTGTGCAATTGCATCATTATCGGTTATTCCTACAGCATTGCTAGCTTCATGTGCGAAAAAAACAAAAGATCCTTGAACAAATAACGCAAATTCAAAAAATTTAACTGAATTACAAAATAGTTCATCAAAAATTAAATTATTAAATCCAGAAGTTGCTCCAGGAGCTGATTTTAGAGATTTTTATGCTGATTTAAAAGACTCGGCAGATAATTCATATCCAACGGTTGTTCTTTCTAGAAATGCATCACAAATATTTTTATCATCATTTATGCAAATTGTTGGTCATTTAAACGCAGCTAACAATGAAAAGCAACCTTACAACGATGTTGTTTATTTAATTGATCAAGATGTTTGGGACATTGACAAAACTAATGAAAATCCAGAAAGTCAAAGGTTTAATTTTAAGTATTTATTAAATAAATTTAGACCTGTACTAAATACGGAAACAGGCGAAATGAATGTTAAAGATGGAAAATTATTGGTTTTAGACAACTTGAAATATGCAACTAACAACCAAAAAGATAAAGCTTATTCAGTAATACCAACAACTTTAGAAGAATTAACAACTTATTTACAACCATATCTAGAAGCTGGAATTGATAAATTTGATTTTTATATACCTGATGTATCTTTAATAGCTTTATCTGATGAAGATCACATTGTTGTAAGAGATTGAATTTTTAAACATGCCAATAAAATAGTTATTTTAAGTGATGGTAATTCTCAACCTTATGATTTTATTGAGAATTATTATTTAAATTTTGCTCTAAAAGCAGGTAAATCATATACTCAAGCAGAATTGCTTAAACACTGAAATGATTTACAAGCAGATGAATATATTAAAATGCCTATTGATTGTCGTTATTTCTTCACTTTACAAGAGAAAGTTAAAATTTACAACTTAGAAAACACATACATTAATGCTTTTAATCAAAGATTAGAAAACGCAGGTAAATCTTGAGCTAAATTAAACATTAAGTCATATCCAATTAATCCATTTATGTATAAGGATTACATACAATTTGCCGAAAACATTGATTATCAAGGTGACTTTGAACGCTTAAATCAAATTTATGGCAAGAGCTTTTTAGATCTTATTGTCGAAGGTAAAAACAATTATTCAGCAAACAAAAAGAATTTAATCTTTATGGGTTCTTCATTATTTAAAAAAAATGAGAGAGGGTGAAGATTGAATCAAAATGAAAATGCTTACAACGAAGTGAAAGCTTATTTCGCCAAAATTAAAGAGTTATATCCTGCAGATCAATATAATTATTTCTTTAAATTGCATCCAAGTTATAGTGCTCAAGATGCTGTTGAATACATTAAATTGCTCGTTGGTGAAGAAGAATATGCTAATACAATTACATTAAATCCTACAATTGCTTGAGAAAATATGTTGGCAATTGATTATCACAACATTGAAAAAGGCACGTCAGTATTATTTGATCAAAATAATAATTCAAGAACTCAATTATATGGCTTACAAGGTACAACAACAGTGCTTTTAACCACAATGACATTCCTAAAACAAACATTCGGTTGAGATTTAGAAAAAATGAAAAGCTTTGTCAATATACAAAACTTCCCATTAGCAAATACCTTTAACATTTTGTCTCGTGATACTTATTACATTGACCACAAAAAAGGTTATGAAGCTAACATATCTAAAATGGATCAAGTTTATAAATACTTTGTTGAGACTGGTGCTTTCTATCCAAAAAATGAATGAATTGATATGGATACTTTTCTTACAAAAACCAATCTTAATTAACCTAAAAAAACTATAAAAAAGACAAAATTACATAAACTAGAACACAAAATATGGACAAAATCTTATTTTGTGTTTTTTATATTAAGGGTTGATTATGAAACAACTAAAATAGGAATAATGACTAGAACTTTTTTCAGATTATGATGATTTTAAGAAGGGTTTAATGTCAAAAAATGATTTTTAAAACAATTTTGTTTTTTGCCAATTGCAATTGACCGCAAAACTAAATTTATTGTAAATTACAATTTGTCCAAAATAAATGATTTAGATTTAGTTATGAAACACATGTCAAAAATAAAATTGAACAAACAATGAATAGCACATTAAGACCATTGTTTTCAATATTTAACTAAAGATTATTTGCAAACAATATCTAAAAATAATGACGTTGTTTCAATGGGAGAGTTGCAACTCGTCATACAACAGAGAAGCAGAATATTTATTTTCCATTTTAAAATCTGAATGTTTAAAACTAATTTATGTAACCAAGATAATTTGGATGTTCTTAGCAAAATAATTAATGAGTTTATTTTTTGATACATTAATGAAATTATTCAATCAAAATTAGATTGAAAAACACCCCGGCAACGTTGAGATGATATTATGTCTAATTAACACTTCTATCCACTTTTAGTGTTCCTGTTTATTTATTTATTTTTTTAGAATTTTCACAAGAAGCAACAAATTCCACAAGAATTAACGTCATATCTGAAATTGACGTAATTTTCAAAAAGTTTGAATTTTTTCATAATTCTTCTAATAATTCTGATACAATTGACACTTATATTACATATATATATATATATAGAATAGGAGATATGTATGAAAAATAAAGCTTTAAAAAGGAGCCTTTTAATTGTTCCTGCATCAGTACCATTAGCAGGACTTGTTTTGACTCTTTCGACGACTACAACTTCAACCAATGTGCAAAGTAAAACTGTTTTAGGCACTAATTGAACTTTTGATAAAGTTAATATTGATTTACAGGATAATCTTTGAAAGAACTATAATTCACTTCCAACTTCAAATCATAATGCCAGATATGCACCATATAGATATATAAATATTTTTAATTCAAACGGTAATCAGAATTTCAATGACACCAATGCTAATTGACAATATCGAGCGGTTGGGGATTCATGATTTAGATTATTTGATGCCACAAATCCAGGTTTTCCAAATAACGTAAATGTTTCTGATTGAACAGGTACTAATTATGCAACAGAAAGTGGAACACTTTATTCTTGACAAGTAGATGGTTTTGAAAATAAAGGTGTAGATCATGGACCGTGATGAAATGGAAATGGATATAATGCAAGCACTGATACCAAAAGATTTAAAATAGGTTACAACTTAGTTAATAAACCATTACATGGTTCTGCAACTCAAGGTGCGCAATCAACATTCTATACAGGAGCATTTTATTTTTCAAATGATATGAAAATAGCAAGTGATATTAAAATTCACTTGTATATTAAAGTTGATGATAGAAATAATTCAAATGTTTTACAACAAAAAACTTATACTATCAAATTAAAAGAAGAAAAAAATGCTAACTTATCTGATTATGATATTTCACCTTGAATTGGAAAAGTACAAAGAGTAAATAAAGATCCTCTTCGTGCTTCTCAAGCTGGAGATACTTTAGAAGCATGATTAACTAATTATGCATACTTGCCTTATTACAAAAACACTCCAACATCATATACAAATGGGTTGAGTGCTGATTTGCTTAGTCAAAAAAGAACTTGAGACAATTATAGATCTTCAGATAAGCATAACGGAATGTATGATATTTTAGTATCTACTCCAACCAATATGTCAGATATTAGATCAAGAGGATTTCAGTTATCAAATAGCAGTGGTTCATATGTAAATTTTGGTTTATTCCAAAAAAATCTTATTAATAATGATAGACCAGCTGACATTATATATAACAATCAAGGTGGTTTATTTGTCTTCAATATTGAAATGGATAAAAAGCTTGATTATTTAGTTGCTGGAGCAGTAGCAGAAGTAGAATTTGAGCCATATAATGATGTGGCTAACGCAAGCACTACAACATTTTTTGGTAATACCGGTTCATCAACAACCAATAAATCTTTCTTTGGATCAGCTGAATATCGTCAAAAAGATGATGACGATAATCAAAGAATTGTTTCTGGATTTTGAAAAATAGCTGATAGATCTGAGTCTCAACGTAAAAAATTCTATACTTTAGAACTTGTTGATTCAGAACTTGGTTCTGATCTTTATGATCCTAAGAGTGATGCATTTCCGGAAACGACTTTAAGAATTACTGAAAATGGAAATTCAAATATTAATTATGAGATTAATAAAGATGGAATTAATAGAAACAAAAAAACAATTAGTATCAAAAGTGTTTATCAAGATACAAAAGCAGTAAATAGTAGAAATTCTTTACGTTTAACAAGTACAATTAATAGTAGAGATGCTAAAAAATGAAAAGTTAAAAACGGTAGTTCATTAACCGCTAGCCCATTGCCATCAAGTAGATTTGATAGTGATGGAATTGAATTCAATTCAATTACTTATACATATACTGATCTTGAATTAGCTAAGAAATATGTTGACACTAAACAATGATTAAATAAAGGGCAAAAATCTTATTTAAAAATGGCATTGGATAATGAAACAGGATTTAATGCAAGCAATGAATATTCAAAGACTGAACTTTTAACCGACTGAAAAACTAAAATCGATACTCTTGATAAGCAACAAGAATCAATTGAAAAAAAATATAAAGAAATTCGTGATTTTCCTTTAAGTAATAATGTTTATGATTCAAGTTACAATGCAAATATAACTAAAAAAATCATTTATGCTTTAGCTACAAAATCATCTAAAGATAATTTAGATTCAATAATAAGTAGAAACATTAACAAAATTAATTTCCGTTCAACTGAATACAATACCGAATCTGGTGCAATTGATAGAACTACTTCTACAGAATATTCAATTTCTAATCCAAGTGGAGCATCATATAATAGTTTAAAATCTTCAATGGATTCAGTCTACAATGCACTTAATAATTATTTAACTGCTGTAATAAATAGTGGTAAAACCGAAATCGAAAAATATTTTGCAAAATTAGAACAATATCCAATTACTCAACAAAATTCTTTAACTTATAGTGGAAATTATAATAAAGCTAAAGACCTCATTATCAATACAATTAAAGATCAAGTTAAAGACCTTAGTTCAAAAAGCCGACTAAGTCCATTTGCTAATTTAGATGCTACAAACGAGCAAATTAAAACAATTATTGAATTAATTGGTAAAGTTAATAAATTAAATAATGACAAAAATTCAGTTAAGTCACAAATTGAAAATTATAAACAATCACAAAATGACTTTAATAATTTAGGTTCTTTTGAATTTGCAAGTTCTACAAGTCAGATTAATTTAAAAGCTCTTGATGCATTTGATAAAAACTTAACAAATGCTTCTGATAAAACTATTGAAAATATTTTTGAATCAACCGATATTCTTACTAAGTTTTATAATGATAATAATGACATTTTTGCTAAACAATGAATAGAAAAAGTAAAAGGTCTTGACGGTGCAATTAATGAATTTAATACGGAAATAGATAAATTTAACTATTTAGACGCAAATCAAAAAACAACTGCTAAAAATGATTTAAAAAATGCTTTGAGTACATTCAATATTTTTTCTTATAATGACAATACAGTCACACTTATTGTAAATAATGCATTTATTAAAAAAATAAATGACCATATGTCTAGTGCTTTTGTGACTGCAAAAGCAACAGCTAAAACTAAAATTTCAGCATTAAATGAGTTAACAGAAACAGAAAAAAATCAAGTTAAAAAAGAAATAGATAATGCTACTCTTTACAAAGATAGTTATGATGCAAATCAACCGTTTGTTGACAAAATTTTAATAGGTTCAGATAAAAACATTAAAGCAATTGTTGATAAATGAACTGATATTAATAATGAAAGAGGCAGAATTAAAGACTATACTGCTACTTTTGATTATCCAGATAAAAACATTGAACCTACAACTGCTGACAAAAAATTAGTTTCTCAACTAAGCATTTCTCCTGATGATAACGGTTTAGAAACTGAAGTTATTTCTATTAGCGGTAATAATGACACCGGAACTTTAACTGTTACTTATAGAGTAGTAAAATCAAGTGATAAAACTAATGTTTATACTCAAGATAAAACCTATGATATTACAGGTTTTGCTAATGAGCAAAATAGAGTTAATAAATTAAGTGCTACTCCAGATTATAAAGATGCGAGTGAAAAACCAAATATTCAAGCTTCAGCTGTTGTAAACAGAAATAATAATACTGAAGATATTGCTTGAGTATTACCAACAAAAACACAAATTTATGCAGATAGTGTTAGATATCTTGGTTATAACGATATAACCGGAAAAATTAAAATTGCATATAAATTGCAATCAACTGTAAATGCAAGTGCAATTTCTGATGAAAAAACTGCAGAAATTACTGGTTTTGAAACAGAAAGTACTAGATTAAATAATTTAGTCAAACAAGATACAGATGCTAACAAAAATACAGTTCTTAACATCACTGCAAACCCTATTAAACGTGCTTCAGATTCAACTTTAAATACTGATTACACAATTGCTTTAGCAAATAATTATGGAACTAATAACCAAGTTGAATTAACTAATTTATCATCTCCTACAGCTAATGATACTGATGGTTCAGTTTCATATACATATAAATTAAAAACTACAAGAACTAAAGAAGATTTAGTAACAATTACTGAAGAAGTAGTTAATGACAATGATATTTATAGTGATGTTTCAGCATCACAAACTAGAACTGGCTTTTTAACTCAAGCTCAATATGAACAAAATCAAAAAGATGCAAAGAAAAAAGCAATTGATGATTATCAATCTTTAAATGATGCACAAAAAACAGCACTTAAAAATGAAATTGATCAAGCTAATCTAGATAAATTAGATAAAATTGCGCAAAATGCAAGTGATTTAAATGATGCAATGGAAGCTTACAACGGTGCAACTAATAACATCGAAACAATTAAAGAAGGCACAGATTATACTCAAGCAGATAATGATAATAAGAGTGCTTTAGATAATGCAGTAAATCAACAAAAAACCGATGTTAATAAAACTCAAGGACCTAATTTATCATTAGAAGAAGTTAAAAAGAGAACTAAAGCAATTCAAGATGCAATTAGTGATTTAAATGGTGATGAAAAATTACAAGAAGCTAAAGATGAAGCGATTAGAAAAATTAATTCTGATTATTCATCATTAACTGATAAACAAAAAGAAAAAGCAATTGCTTTAATTAATGAACAAACAACAATTGATGGTGTTACTACTCAAGACGCAACCAATAGTGAATTAAATTCTTCAATGAAAACCTTACGTGATTACATAGCAGGTCAAGATACTGTAACAGCAGGTGATGATTATATTTACACAACAAATGATTTAAGAGCTGCCTATGATGGTAATCCTGCTAAAAATAATAATCAAAAAGGTGGCGTGATTAAAGAAGCAGAAGATTTAGTAGATGCTTTAAATACTAACAATAATGATAATTTAATGAATAAAGAAACAATTGATGCTTTAAACAAAAAAATTAAAGGCGCAATTGATGCTTTAAATGGACAAGAACGTTATGGTGAAGAATTAGCAAGATTAAATGGCTTATCTCTTGCTTTAGCTAAAGTTAAAGATGCAAATCGAGCTACAGATACAGCAAGTGAAGTTGACACTAATGAAGTTGAATTCATTTCTTCAACTATGCCTGACAATGTAACTCCAGTTGATTTAGTTATTTCAAATCCAAATGAATTAACAGGTAAATTAGACTTAAGTTACAAATATCAATCAACTAAAGAAAATCTTGAAAATGTTAAATCAACCAAAGTTTATACATTAAATAACAATAATGCTTTAAGCACTTTAACTGAACAACAAAGAGTGGACGCTATTTTAGCTGATTCAAACATTCCATTTACTATTAATGAAAATGATACTAACGCAATTGATAGAAATCAATTACCAAGTGCAGTTGCTAAAGAAGCCATTAAAGCGTTTAACAACCCGGCAGACTTAAATGTTGAAGGTTATTTAAATAGTATTGAATTATCGCCAAACAATGACAATGGTACATTAAACATAACATTCAAAATCGCTTCAACCAAAGCAATATTGAATTCAAATAATGATCCACAAAACCCAGCGGTTGTTTCAACTAACACAAGAACAATTACTTTAACAGGATTTAAAACAACTTTACAAGCTGAAAAAGAAAAAGTTATTGAATACATTAATAACAATGTTCCTGAAGCAAAAAAACAAGCTTTATTAGATGAATTAGCAAACGCTAATACTCTTGACGAAGTAGCTAAAGTTCAACTTAAAGCAGAAATTGAAAAAGCTATTGCAGATGCAACAAATAATTACCCTTATTTAAATAACAATCAATTAGAAGCTTATAAAACAGATTTAAGATCAGCTACTTCAACTGAAGGAATTCAAACTCATAGTGCAACAGCAAGCACATTAAATGCCAAAATGAAAGAATTAAGTGATGCTGTTAAAACTGAATTAACTGCTTTAACTAAAAAAACAGTTGAAAATGATCAAAACAATGATGCTAAAACAGCTATTGTTTATACTTTAGCAGATGCTGATAAAAAACAAGCTTATGATAACGCTTTATCAGCAGCTCAAGAATTACTTAATAAAACTAATGGTGCTAACTCAGAATTAAGTGCTGTTGAAACAGTATTAAGCAATTTACAAACTGCTTATGGTGAGTTAAATGGTGATCAAAACCAAAATGCATTAAACGAAAGAATTGATGCTTTAAACAATTTAACTGAAAAACAAAAAGCGCAATTAAAAGAAAATATTGCTAACGCCGACGCTCAAGCAGATGCTGAAACTATTGTAGAAGCAGCAGAAACATTAGATGCCAAAATTGCCGATACTAAAAAACAATTAGTCGAATTAAATAATTACAAAAACAATGATGTTTATAAATTAGATAAAGAAAATAAAGACGCTTACGATACAGCACTTGAAAATATTCAAAATGCTTTAGATGAATTAAGTAACAAAGACTTAACTTCTGTAAGTGCTGATGATCTTAACAGCGAAGCTACTAATTTAGACACCAAAGTAAGTGAAGCAAATCAAGCTAAAGACCTATTAGATGGAATTAGAAGCGATCTTAAAGATAAATTAAATAATTTTGATAACTTAACTCCTGCCAACAAGCAAGCGTTAATCAATTTAATTAATGCCGATGACAAAGAGTTAAGCGCTGAAAAAGTGACTGATTATCTAAACCAAGCATTAAACTTAGCTAAAACTAACGTTAATAATGAAATAGACAAATTAACACATTTAACACCAGCAGAAAAACAAGCTTATAAAGATGCCGTTAATGAGGCTGAATTAAACACTGCAGACGGTGAAAAATATGACAAAAATCTTAATGACATTTTAACCCAAGCAAAAGCCGATGATGAGGCCAAAAAAGCTTTAATTAAGGCTATTAATGACAAGCAATATTTAAATGATGCTCAAAAAGCGGCTTTAATTGACAAAGTTTATAAAACTCCATTAGCTGAACTTAATGAATTTGAAAATGATGCTACATCATTAGATAATGCAATGAAAACATATAGCGAAATTGCCACTGTTGATAAAGAAAGCATCAAATATAAAGAAGCATTTGAAGATAGACAAGCTGAATATAACAATCAAATTACTAATCGTGACAATGCTTTAAATAAAACTGATGGTGCTAATTTATCATTAGACCAAGTTAATGAAGCAATCAAAAAATTAAATAAAGCAATCAACAATTTAAATGGTGAAGAAAGATTACAAAGAGCTAAAAATGAAGCGATTGCTAAAATCACTGGTGATAATCCAACTTACACTGATTTAACAGATGCTCAAAAAACAGTTTTAATTAACCAAATCAATGCCCAAACATCAATTGCTGATGTTAATGCAGTTGATGCTAAGAACAAGCAAATTAACGATTTAACCAAAATGCTTAAAGACAATATTAATGGTGAAAGTGGCATTAAAGAGTCAATTCATTACACTGGTTCAGAACCTGATGTAAAAAGCGAATATGATGAAGCCATTGAAGCAGCTAAAGAATTATTAGCTAAATTAAATGAGCCAAATTCTGATACTAATAATATTGTTGATTTAGATAGAATTAAAAACCAAAACCAAGCCGTTCATGATGCAATTGATGCCTTAAATGGTGAACAAAACATTAAAAAACGTAGAGAAGAAGCTTTAGCTAAATTAGAAGAATTAGAACACATTAATAATTTACAAAAAGCAGCTTTAACTACTCAAATCGATAATGCAACATCACCAGAAAAAATTGACGAAATTGTTGCTAATGCAACTAACTTAAATGAGCAAATGGGCTTATTAAAAGAAGAATTAGCAAATCAAGCACCAGTTAAAGACACACCTAAATACTTAAATGCTGATGAAGATCCTCGTAATAAATATGATGATTTATTAAATGAAGCTACATTTTTAGTTGACAAAGAAAATGGTGGTGCTCAACTAAGCCCAGAAGCAGTTGCTGACTTAATTAATAACATTAAAGTTGCTGAACAAGCACTAGATGGTAATGAGAAATTTGATGAAGTAAAACAACAAATTATTGCTGATATCGATGCTTTAGAACATTTAAATGATGCTCAAAAAGCAGCCCTTAAAGAATCATTAAATGAGAAAAAATTAATTGCCGACCTTAAACAAGTTGGTGAAGATGCTAAACTTCTTGATAACGCAATGGCAGAAATTAAAGCTAAAGCTCAAGAAATAGCTAATGATTTAGCCCAAGAAGGTAATTATAAATATGTAGCAGCAACTGAAGAACCAAAAACAAATTATGATAATGTTAAAGCCAAAGTTGATGCGTTAGTTGTTCCTAGTGGTAATAACTTAAACTTAAAAGAAGTTCAAGACTTACAAAAAGCTTTAATAGCAGCTGAAAAAGCACTTGATGGAGAAACTAACTATGATTACTTTAGAAATAAAGCAATTGAAAAAATTCAAAGTAATCCTAATTTAACAGATGAAGAAAAAACAGCCTTAATTGACCAATTAAATAATGTTCAATCTCCTAACGACGATGAAGCAATTACTAAAGAAGACTTTTTAAACAATTTAGACAAAATTGTTGATAAAGCAAAATTAATTGAAACAATTAAGAATGATGACAATTTAACTCCAGAACAAAAAACAGACTTGATTGATGACATTGTTAAAGCAGATTCAACACAAGCAAACTATGATGATGTGCTTGATAAAATCAAAGCTAAAGAAGATGCATATAAAACATTAAATAATGACGATTCATTAACAGAAGACGATAAGGCTAAATTAAGCGAAAACATAGCCGACATTGAGCCTAATAGTCCTAAATTTAATGAAGAGTTAAACAATGAAAAAATCAAACAAGACGCTATTAAAGAAATTAGAAACGATGACAATTTACCTGAAACTACAAAGAACAATTTAGCAAATGAAATTGCTGAATTAGACAATAAACAAGCTAAATCAGCATTAAATTACCAAATTGATAAGGTTAAAGAAAAACAAAAATTAATAGACGAAATTAAAGCTTCAAATCTACCAAATGAACAAAAAGAAGCTTTAATTAATGAAATAAATTCATTCAAGGGAAACGATGACAAAGCTCCAGTAATCCTTGACAAAATTCGTGATCAATTCAATAAATTGAAAGAAATTCAAGAAGATCCAAACTTAAGCCAAGAAGACAAAGCTCAATTAGTTGAAGACGTTTTAGCTAATGATCCAAAAGACGAAAAATACTATGAAATAGCTAAAAACATTAACAAGAAACAAGAAGTAATTGATCAAGTTAGACAAAATCCAAACTTGACACAAGAACAAAAAGATTCAATTTCTCAAAACATTAGAGAATTAGATGAAACAAGCGAAGAATTTACTAATAAATTAGAGAATGAAAAAGCTAGATTAGATTTAATTGATCAATTACATCAAGAAGCTAAAGACAACAAAATTTCTGATGAAACGAGAGATAAATTAATTAGTGAAACACTGAATTTAGTTAATGATTCAAGCTTTGTAAATGACTTAAATAACATTAAAGCTAAAGACAAATTAATTCAACAAGTTAAAGAGAGCGAAGTGCTTAATGACACAACCAAAGCAACATTAATCAATAACATTTTAGATAATAATGCTACAAGCACAGAATTTGATAATAAACATAATCAAATTACTCAATTACATGTTGATGCTGAAGAATTGGCTAAAGCTAAAAATGATTTAGTAGATTTAACCAAATCTAAGAAATTTGAAAAATTATCTAAAGATAAACAAGATGCAATTAATAAAGCAATTGCCGATTCAGATGAAATTTTAAATAATCTTAACTCTTATAAAAATGAAGATGTGGTTAAACAAACAATTATTGATAAAAAATTAAAACAAGCATCACCAATCTTAATCTGACCATACTTTGTAGCTGCTTCATTTGTAAGTTGATTAATTGGTATGTTAATCTTTGTATTTGGTAGAAAGAAAAAATAAGAAGTTAATTAACAATTAATAAACAATCAAAATCAATCAGTACTAGATAAAAATAGTGCTGATTTTTTTGTATTTTTTTAAAACCAAAAAAATTTCAGAAAAATCACTTAAAAATTTCATAAATGTGAAACTTTAAGGGTGAAAATATGTAAAAAATTACATTTTTTGCAAAAAAAAAAAAAAAAAAAGTTGCCTCAAAGATGATTTTTATGCTATATATAAGTATATTTAATATGAATATTTGACTTATAAAAAAGAATAAAATAAGTGCTTTTCTAGCTTAAAATTAATATTTTTAGCTTCCTTAAGTATTTATTGAAAAAGGAAATTTTATGAACTTGAAAAACAAGAAAAAATGAATTCTTTTACCTTTAAGCGCAGGAGTTACAGCTCCACTTGCTTTACTTACAACAGTAAGTGCATCTGCAAATAATGAACCCCGTGAAGTGAGTTTATCACCAACAGGTAGATGAGATGAGGGTATTCAAAATTGAACAGGTAGAGAGAATATAGGAACATTCCATCCAAGTCAGACAGATTATGTATGAGAAGATTGTGATGAATATGGAACATACTATTATAAACATTGATCATGGAGTCACATAAAAGAGTTTCCTGAGTCCAAAGTAAGAGAATCTATGCAAATAGATAAAGTCGTAAATGAAGATGGCACAATTGATTGGACACTTCAGTATTTTAAACCTTTTGGTTTCGTAGAAATAGAAGGTATTGATAGTGAACAAAAAGCATATTTTGCTTTCTTTCTTACTAAAGACATACAATTAAGTTCACCTGTCGAAATTAAGAGATTCGAAAAAGATGGTTCTGATAGACTAATCACTAGTTCAGTTACGTTACAACCAGGACATGAATTATCTTCAAGTCAATTAAAACAAGTTGGTCTTGGTGGTTCTTGACATCACTATGGTACAAATGATGAGCTAACTAGATCTTCACTGGCTAAAGTTGAGTGATATAACCTTCAGAATAAACCAAGCAATAGTTCTAATCATAACCAAAATCTTCTATTTTCGACATGAAATAGAAACGATATTAATGATCCAGGTGGTAAATTTATTGATGGTAAGAAAACATCAATTAGAGATTTTACTTACGATTATGAATTTCAAACTGCCGGATGAGATCATTCAAAATTTGAGATTAAATTTAAAACAGCACCTATTCCAGGTGCACAAAAAGGTTATTTTTCAGGAGTTATGACATCTGAAAGATCACGGCAAGATGATGGTACGTACTCTAGAGTTCTCTTAAATGGTGTTAGAAAGAAAGAAACAAAGAAATTCGAAAGATATCCTGTTATTGTAGAACAAGTGTTTGAGGATATTTATGACACTACAAATATACCTGCAACCAATTCAACATTAACAAAGACTATTACATCTCCAGTGGATTGATCATATAAAACATTCACTAAAGATATTCAAATTCCTGCGCAAAGATTAACTCCAACATCAGGCAATGCATCTTATACAGTGAAAAATGAATATTTAATAAATGATATTATTCCTGCTAGTTTAAATGGACTTTCAAATGAGCAGAAAGCGAACTCTATTTCATTTAATCCTACTGCAATACCTGGATTTGATATTGTTTCAACAAATAAGAATGTATATAGAAAAAAACTTAATAATTCATTTCTAGAAGATGCTGTAGTAGTGCAAACTATATACAGAAAAAAAGCTGATAAAACAAAACTTGAAGAAGAAATTAATTATTCGAAAGGTGATTTCTTTAATCAGCATCCATATCTTGATGCAGATGATGATTTAAAAAATGCTTACAATGCAGCTTTAACAGCAGCTAAAAAAGTATTTGAAAATAATAGTGCAAGACAACCTCAAGTTAACACAGCATATCAAAGTTTAAATCAAGCAAGATTGAAATTAAATGGAAAGATAAACTTCGATAATTTCAAAGAGAAAGCCAGAAAAGTCCTTTTTGAAAGTAATCCAACTTGAGAAGAAGATGGAACTACTGTATCATTAATACCTCTAAATAAATTATTGACACTTGAAAGAGATGAAGCTTGAAATTTAATTAGTAATGCAAAAAGTATTTCAGATGCTACTCCTATTCGAACTTGAGCAGAAGAGCTTAATGATTTAAGAAAAGAATTAGAGCTATCTAAGGATATTAAAGAAAACCCGGATAATAATAATCATAGTAATTACACAGAAGCTACAACAGGTGCAAAAGAACCGAGCGATAATAAAAAAGATAATTTTGATGAAGCGATCAAAGTTGCTGAAAATTTAAAAGATATTTCAACCTACTCATCACAATCTATTAATACAATTAAATCTGCTAAAGATGCATTAGTAGAAACTCGTAAAGCACTTAACGGATTTGATAATGTGAATGCTGCTAAAGCTGCTGCTCAACAAACTATTAATTCACTTCCAAACTTGAGTGGAACAGAAAAAAATAATGCTAATAATGAAGTTAAAAGTCAATCTACAATTGCTGGCGTTAATGATAAATTATTTGAAGCACAAAAACTTGATGCTAAAAACAAAATTGTTCAATTAAGTAACTTGACAAATACTCAAAGAGATGCTGCTAAACGTTTAATTGACTCAAAATCATCTAAAGATCAAATTGATGCCATTGTTAATAATGCAACAACTGTTAATAATGAAGTTCCAAAACTTACCGCTGCTAAAGAGATTAAATCAAATAATGAAATAAGATATACAGAAGCATCAACAACTCCAAATAAATCAAACTTTGATAATGCTATTTCAGCATTAAATGATTTAACTACATATACAGACTTTGAAACAGCATATCCAGACTTACAAACTAAGTTAACTAATTTATCAAGTGCAACAGATAATCTTGATGGAGTTGCGAATTTAAACACAGCTAAAACAAATGCTATTGCTGCAGTTAAACGTTTAAATTTAAGTGGTACACAAAAAGATGAAGCTGAAAAACAAATTAATCAACAAACAACAATTAATTCAGTTAATGCAGTAAAAACAAATGTTGAAGGTTTATCAAATGCTAGAGCTAAATATGACCAAGCTCTTGCAGAAAAAGCTAAACCAAACTATATTGAAGCAACACCGAATCCAAATAAATCAAACTTCGATAATGCATTTGAAGCTCTTAATGGAGTAAAAGATAATACAAACTTTACTACTCCAACCAGTGATTTAAGCACTTTAGTCTCAAATATGATTACTGCTATTAATGATTTAAATGGAAATACAAATTTATCTACATCTAAATCAAACGCTTTAATTGAAATTGGCAAATTGACTTTCTTATCACCATCTCAAACACAACTTGCTAAAAGTCAAGTAAATGGGATAGATACAAACTCAAGTGCTAAAGTTGATGAAATTGTTTCAAATGCAAGAAAATTAAATGTTGCACGTGAACAATTACAAATTGCTAATAAAAATCATCTTAATCAGCCTAACCATACAGAAGCTTCAACAACACCAACAAATAAAAAAGCTGCTTTTGAATCGGCAAGAAATGCTGTTGATGCTATAAAAGATACAAGCGACTTTAAAACTGCTATTCCAAATATTGATAGCTTAACTACTAATTTACAAAATGCTATTAGAAATCTAGATGGAACTACAAACTTAAATAATGCAAAAACAGCTGCTAAAAATACTATTGATGGATTTAGCTCTGACACCTGAACTTCAACGCAAAAACAAACTGCTAAAAATGAAATTGATTCACAAAATACAATTGCCGGTGTTAATGATAAATTATTAGAAGTACAAAAACAATATGCTTTTGATCAAATTAATAATTTAAAAAACTTATCAAAAGAGCAAAAACTTAAAGCAAAAGAATTAATTAGTTCAAAATCAACAAATGAAGAATTTAAAGATTTAGTAGCAGCATATAAATTAGTCAATAATGCTCTTGCTATTCTTAATGATGCTAAAACAGCAAAGAATTCACCTAAATATACAGAAGCTTCAACAACACCAACAAACCTAAAAACAGCTTTTGATACATCATTAGGTAAAATAAACGCTTACAACTTAGAAACAGAGACAAACTTTGAATCACTTGTAAACAAAACAACACAAAGTCAATTTAATGCAGCTGCAATTGATCTTAAGAGAAAAACAACTGCTCTTGATGGGGATACAAACTTAGCAAAAGCTAAAGAGAATGCTATCAGAGATATTAAGTCATATACTAAATTAGATGAACAATCACAAAGAGATCTTGCAATAGCTACTGTAGAAAAAGACGCGACAGACTCAATTGCTAAAGTGCAATCAATTAGGGCTAATGCTGAAAAACTTAATGTTGCTTTAGCCGCATTAGAAACTGCAAATGCTCAATGACAAACACCAAACCATTTACAAGCAGATACAAACAAAAAAGAAGCATATGAAAGTGCTAGAGCAAAAGTAGATGCAATTAAATCACAAAATAATTTTGAATATGAAACACCAAATATCCAAACATTAACAAGTGATTTAAATACTAAAACAGCTGCTCTTAATGGGAATGATAGATTAAGAAAGGCTAGAGAAGCTGCTATTGCTAAAATTAATGATGCTGCTCAAATACCTCATTTATTAGAGGTTCAAAAAACAAAAGCTATTGAAGCTATTAATAATGCACAAACTCTTGCATTAATAGATTCTATTTCTGAAAATGTAAGAGATTTAAATAATGCTATTGGTCAGCTTAAGGATAATGAAACTGTTAAACAAACAGATAATTACAAACAATCCGAAGATGGTTCACAAAGAAACTTTGATTCAGTTGTTGGAGAATTACAATCTTGAAAATCAGTAACAGAGTTTACACAACCAACTCCTAACTTATCTACAGATTTACAAAGATTACAAACTGCAAGAGAAGCTCTTAATGGAGATGAAAGATTAAAAACTGCAAGACAAGAAGCGCTTGCTGCTATTGATGCTGCATCACACTTAAGTGAAGAACAAATTACAACTGCAAAAAATTCTGTTAATGGTTCAAATGTAGTTGCAACAATTGATGCTATTAAAGCAAATGTAGAAAATCTTGATGCTGCTAAAGCTCAATTAGAAAGAGCGTTAGAAGCAGAAAAAACTGCAAACTATAAACAAGCTTCAAATGATAGAAAGCAACCATTTATTAATGCTAAAAATGCAGTTAACAACATTAAAGATCAAACAGACTTTACTCAACCAGTTGATGCTCAATTAGCTAAAAACTTAAAAAATGCTATTGAGGGTCTTAATGGTCAAGATAGATTAACTACAGCTCAAATAGAAGCTAAAGCTGTTATTGAAGGAATGTCTAATTTATCAAAAGCTCAAAAAGACGCTGCTAAAGCTGCTATTAAAGCTGCAGACAGTCTTGATTCAATCGAGTCAATCAAAAACAATGCATCTAAATTAAATGATGCTTTAGGTGTTTTAAAAGATGCAATCGCAACAGAAACTACACCAAACTACACACAAGCTTCAAATCAACAAGCATTTGATGATGCTAAAAAAGCAGTTGCTGCATATAGCAATCATACTGATTTTAACAATCCAATTTCAAATATTCATGACTTAAAACAAGCATTGACTAATGCTAAAGGTGCTCTTGATGGAGAAGAAAGACTTAGAACTGAAAGAGCAAAAGCTAAATCTATTATTGATAATTTACAAAACATAACACCAACTCAAGTATCAGCTGCCAACAATTTAGTTGCAAATTCAAATGATTTAGAACAAATAAAAGCTATTGCTAAAAATGCTCAAGATATTGATTCAGCTTTAGGACAAGCTAAAGAAGATGGCAAAGTTAAACAACAAGTTAAATATACAGAAGCAGAAAGAAGTTTACAAACTGCATTTGACAATGCACTTGATAAAGTTACTGATTTAAAACAAAAAGTTGACTTCCAAAATCCAGATGAACAGTTAGTAACTAAATTAGCAAACTTAACTAATGCTAAAAATGCTCTTAATGGAGAAACAGAACTTCAAAGTAAAAGAGATGCTGCCAATGCTGAAATTGATAAGTTATCTCCATTAGATGAACAAATCAAAAACAAAATTAAAGATCAAATTCAAAAAGCTGCAAATTCACAAGTTGTAGAAAGCATTAAAAATAATGCTAACGACTTAAATGAATTAGCACAAAAACTTGAAGAAGCTAAAGAAATTATTAATTCTCCAAAATACACACAATCAACACCTGAGGAACAACAACAATTCAATGACGCTAAAAAAGCAATTGAAAATGCTATTGCTGCAAAATCAGATGGAACACAACAAGTTGATAATAAACAAGAATTAATTAATAATTTAAATAACGCAAAAGATGGTTTATCTGGAGCAAACAAATTAAAAGATGCTCAAGATGCTGCTCTTAGAGAAATTGAAAACTTACAAAACTTATCAGAAACTCAAAAAGATAAAGCAAAACAATTAGTAAATGCTGCTACAACAGTTCAAGAAGCAAAAGACATTGCTACAAACGCAACAAATGTTGATGCTG
The DNA here is from genome assembly GCF_034863425.1 of Mycoplasma sp. 21DD0573. Lineage (NCBI taxonomy): Bacteria > Bacillati > Mycoplasmatota > Mollicutes > Mycoplasmatales > Mycoplasmataceae > Mycoplasma > Mycoplasma sp. 21DD0573. The sequence continues at coordinate 44,764 of NZ_JAYFEZ010000002.1, read as the reverse complement.
CTATCCAACAAGTTCAAAGATTTAATGATGTTAAATCAAAACCACAATTCACAGAAGCATCAACAACACCTACAGATAAAAAACAAGCTGCTCAATCAGCATTTGACAACTTAGCAGGTGTAGAAACAGTAACAGACTTTACAACAAGTTCTATTGCTGACATTGCAGAGAAAACAGAAGCTCTTAAAAACGCAATCAACTCACTTGATGGTGAACAAAACTTAGATGATGCAAAAGCTGCTGCTAAAGCTAAAATCGAAGGATTAGAAAACTTATCAGAAACTCAAAAAGATAAAGCAAAACAATTAGTAAATGCTGCTACAACAGTTCAAGAAGCAAAAGACATTGCTACAAACGCAACAAATGTTGATGCTGCTATTGAACAAGTTCAAAGATTTAATGATGTTAAATCAAAACCACAATTTACAGAAGCATCAACAACACCTACAGATAAAAAACAAGCTGCCCAAACAGCATTTGACAACTTACCAGGTGTTGAGTCAATTATGGACTTTAGAACAAATCTAATTGACCAAATCACAAACAAAACAGAAGAACTGAAAAACGCAATCAACTCACTTGATGGTAAACAAAACTTAGATGATGCAAAAGCTGCTGCTAAAGCTGAAATCGAAGGATTAGAAAACTTATCAGATACACAAAAACAAGCTGCTAAAGCTGAAGTTGAGAAAAAACAAACAATTGCTGACATTCAAGCAACTCTTGAAAATGCTAAAAAATTAAATGCTGCTAAAGGAGCATTAAACGCAGCAAATGAAGTTGAAAAAACAAAAGCATACATTGATGCTTCAAAAACTGCTAAAGATGCATTTGATGCTGCAAAAGGCAAAGTTAATGGAATTAAAGATGTTGAAGACTTCTCACAACCTATTGCAAACATCGACACATTAACATCTAACTTAAATAATGCAATCAGCAACTTAGATGGAGCTAGAAACTTAAAAGAAGCTCAGGATGATGCTATTGCTAAGATTGATGCTTTAACAAACTTAACACCAGCTCAAAAAGACGCTGCTAAGGATGCAATCAGAAACGTTACAACTAAAGATCAAGTAGCTAACGTGCTTTCAAATGCTCAAAAAGTTGATCAAGCTATCGCTAAATCAAAAGAAGCTGCTAATAAACAAACCACACCAGCTTATGTAGAAGCTTCAGATGAACCAAAAGAGAACTTTAACAAAGCTAAAGAAGCACTTGATGCAATCAAGAACACAACAAACTTTGAAGTATTAAGTGATGATCCTGATGCACTTATTAGTGCTTTAGATGCTAAATCTGAATTACTTGATGGTTTAGCTAACTTAGCTACAGCAAAAGAAGAAGCTAAGAAAACAGTTGACGGAATTGAAGGATTATCTCAAGGTCAAAAAGATTTAATTAAAGCTGCTATTGAAGATGAATCAACAAATTCAAAACAATTAATTGATCAAATCCTTAATAATGCTGCTAAATTAAAAGAATTAGTTGATGCATTAGAGGCTGCTAAAGCAAAACAAACAACTCCTGATTACACAGAAGCTGATGAAGATAGACAAACTACATTTACTAATGCTAAAGACGCTATCAAGCAAGCTATTGCAAGCTTCACAGATCCAAAACAACAAATTGCTAACGCAGATAATTTATTACCAGATATGACATTAGCAACTGGGAAATTAAATGGAGATGATAAATTAGCTACAGCTAAAACTGAAGCAATTAAAGAAATTGATAAATTAACCAACTTATCAGAAGCTCAAAAAGATGCTGCTAAAAATTTAATTAAATCTGAAGAAACAAATACACTTGCAAAAGCACAAGACATTGTTAATAATGCAAAATTATTAAACAATGCATTAGCTACACTTGAAGCTGCTAACGACAAATTAGATAAAGTGGATTACACACAAGCTTCAAAAACTGCTAAAGATGCATTTGATAAAGCTAAAGACGCTGTAAATGCAATCAAAGATACAATGAACTTTGAAAACAAAGTACAAGACATTGAATCATTAACAAGCAAATTAGCAAATGCTATTAGTAACCTTGATGGTAAAGATAGATTATCTACAGCTAAAGAAAAAGCTAATCAAGATATTGATGCATTACAAAACATCTCAGAAACACAAAAAGCTGCTGCTAAAGCTAAAGTTGAAGAACAAAACACAATTGACAATGTAAATAACATTGTTTCAAATGCAAAAGCAGTCGATGCTGCTCTAAGAACAATTAAAGACATTGTTCCGGTTAAAGAAAAAGTTCAATTCAAAGAAGCTGATGCAAACAAACAAAATGCATTAACTACAGCATTAAATAATTTAATTTCGTTAGAAAGCAAAGAAGACTTCCAGAACGCTGTAGAAAACTTACAAGATAAAGTGCAAACTCTTAAAGATGCTCACAAATCATTAAACGGAGATTCAAACTTAGCAAAAGCTAAAGCAGATGCTATTGCTGCTATTGATAAGTTAATTTACTTATCAGAAGCGCAAAAAGATACTGCTAAAGCTGATATTAATGCTAAAGAAGCTGTTACAGATGTAAATAACATTGTAAACAATGCTACTTTAATGAATAATGCTAAAGAAGCTCTAGATAAAGCTTCTAAAGCACAAGAAACAATTGCTTACACAAAAGCTTCAGAACAACCAAAAGCTAACTTTGATGCAGCTAAAGCTAATGTAGAAGCAATTAAAGATATTACTAACTTTAATGAGTCAGTAGATAATATCGTTGATTTAACAAATAAATTAAACAATGCAACTGCTGCTCTTGATGGAAGTGCAAGTTTAGATGCTGCTAAAGAAGAAGCTCTTAAAGAAGTTGCTAAACTTCCATACTTATCAGATTCAGAAAAATTCAAAGCTTCTGAAGCTATTAAAAACGCTACAGATGTTGAATCATTAGCAAAAGCTATTGAAGATGCTAAAGCTTTAAACAAAGCTAACTACGATAAAAAAGTAGATGAATTAAATGATTTAACAAACCAATACTTACAAAGCACATATGGAACAGATGCTTCAAACAAACATAGAGAAAATGTTGTTAAAGCAATTAATGAATTTAATTCAAAAGCATTCTCAGATGCAAATGGAGAAGCTGCTATTGCTAAAGCTCAAAACTTACTTGATTTAATTGATTCAATCACAACAAACAAATCAAGAAACAGCTTTGAAGCGTTAGCTGACGCTTCAGAACTTGCTAATATCGATACTTTAGCAAACGCTGTAATTAAACACGATTACTTTAAAACATCTACAAAAGCTAAGAATAAACTTAACTCAACAGACCTTAAAAACATTAAACAATTAGTTTATAAGGTTGGAGATGTTCAAGGGTTAAACGTGCTTACGACAGCTATTACTAAAGCATTGAAAGACAACTCACCAATGGCGATTTGACTATACTTTATAGCTGCTTCAGTAGCAACTTGATTAATTGGTATGTTAATCTTTGTATTCGGTAAAAAGAAATAAGAACTTAATTAACAATTAATTAACAATCAAAATCAATCAGTACTAGATAAAAATAGTGCTGATTTTTTTGTATTTTTAAAAATCAAAAAATTTCATAAATGTGAAACACCCCCAACAACATTGAGATGTTATTATGTCTAATTAACCCATCTGTTCACTTTTAGTGTGCCAGATTATTTCTTTTGTTTAGAATCTTCACAAGAAGCGACAAATGCTACAGGAATTAATGTCATACCTGAAATTGATACAATTTTCAAAAAGGTTTTAATTTTTTCATAATTCCACAATTAATATATAATGAATATATATATATATATATATATTATAGAATAGTTATATATAGAATTAGGAGATATGTATGAAAAATAAAGCATTAAAAAGAGGTCTTTTAATTGTGCCTGCATCAGCACCATTAATAGGACTTACTTTGACTCTTTCAGCAAATCATTCAAAACAAGATGTGAATATTGCGATTAATAATGATAATTATGTGTTTGATAAAGTTAATTCTAATATTTCAGATGATATTTGAACAGGTTATGATAATTATAGTAATGGCACAGTTCATAGGTGATACAACTCTTTAAATGCAGATGGAGTAACTAATTTAAGTCAAACTGGGAATAATAAGCTTAAATGAAGCGCGACTGGTGATGCATGGTATAGATTATTCGATGCTTCAACCCCAGGTTTACCATCGAATATTAATCAAACCAATTGAAACGGTGAGGGTTTTGCAAATGAAATTGGTAATATGTATTCTTGAGAAAAAGATGGTGCTTCATCATCATTACCTGATAACACTGGTTCTTGATGAAATGGAAATGGATATAATCCATTAACTAATACTAAAAAAGTTAAAGTTGGTGTTAACTTAACTAATGCTGATACAAATAATGACTTTTTTACTGCTGGAATTTACTTTTCTGACGATATTAGATTAGTTGGTGATATCAAAATTCACTTATTTGTTAAAGAAGATAGTAGCAATGTTAATATTGATCAAACTGAAGGTAAATTAACTACATATACCATAAATATCAATGATAATCCAAAAGCTAATATTGGCAAAATGGAAATAAGCCCATGAATAGGTAAAACGCAACAATTAACTAGCGCAGAGAAATCAGTTAGTACAAGCGTAAACGGTAAGTCAAAAATGGCTTACATTAGTGACTATGCTTATTTACCATATTATGATCATATTCCTAATGAGTACAAAAATAATATGTCAGATACTAATAAAAATCAAAGAAACTGATGACAAAACACTAGACAACAAGGAAGTAATGAACTTTATGATGTTTTAATTAGAGGTTATACTCCACAAGCAGTAAGAAATTCTAAATTTACTTTCACAACTGATAAATATAATAAAGTTGCTTTTGGTTTATTTCAACACTCAATAATTAGGGATAAGACTCCTGTTATTACTAAAAATAATATAACTCAAAACCAAGGGGGATTATTTGTTTTTAGAGTTAATACAAGTACATCACATAATGAAATTGTTGCAGGGGCTGTAGTTGAATTAGAAATGAAACCATTCAATAATTCAGCTGAACCTTTTGATCAATTATATGCTGGTAATGCTGGTTCTACCACTGAAAAGAAAACATATTTTGGAGTTTCAGAATATAGAAATTTAAATAATAGAGATGAACACAAGGTTATTGGTGGATTTATTAAAATGGCTGATCGGAAACAGTCATATTTAAAGAAATTTAACACTGAAGAAAAAATTCAAGACAATCTTGAATTTTACAATAAAGCAACTGATGGAATTCCACAAGCTAATTTATCTATTTCTGAAAACGGAAATAGTGCTTTTGCATACTATATAGATAAAAATGGCGTTTCATATGACAACAAAAATGTAATTAGAACAAGAAATATTTATCAAGATTATAAAAAATACAATAACTTGGATAACTTACGTCTAAATGCTTCTTTTGCTACTGGTACAGATACCAAAAAATGAAGAATGATTACTAAAACCTCAACTGCTTCTGCATCAACTACTTTTGGAAGAGAATATCTTGATTTTGAACCGATTGAATACACATTTACAGATTTAGAATATCTTAAAAGATATATTCAATCTAAAAAATGATTAACTAAAGGTGAAAAAGATGCTTTAACTAGATATGTTGAAGCTGATACATCTTTTAATATAGATAATGAATTTACAGATACAGATGCTAAAAATAGTTGAAAAACCAAAATTGATACAATTGATGATTTACAAAAATCAATAGAAGAAAAATATAAAGAGGTTCGCGAATCTCCAGTTGATACTAAAATTTATGATAGTAATTGAAATACAATTGCTACAAATAAAATGCTTTATGCTTTAGCTGATATCGAAGTTAAAAAGAATTTAGAAGATTTTATCAAAACTAATTCTAGCGTTATTAAACTTAAATCTACTGAATATAATAATGATGCAAAAGCACAAGATAGAAATACTTCTACTCAATATGATACTGCTCAATCTTATGATTATTTAAATAGACTTCTTCAAACAATTAAAACAACTTTAACTGATAGACTTGATGCAATTTTAACTTCTGGTAAAAACAATTTAGATTCTATTTATGCAAAATTAGATGATTATCAAATTACTCAAGCCAATTCGCAAACTTATCCAAATAACAATACAAAAGCAACTAATTTGTTAACTAATAATCTTATTCAAAATGTTATTGATACTTTAAAAACTGCAGAAGAAGTCAAAACTTTTGACTCAACTGACTCAACAACATCAAGTTCTTACGAATCTAATATTAAGAATGTTTTAGACACTATTGCAAATTTAAATTCTCTTGTAACAGAAAAAGATAATTTAAGAAATCAAATTATCGAAGAACAAAAAGCACAAAACGACTTTAATCATTATGGTGTATTTACTAGAACAACAAATAAAATTGATTTAAGTTCTTTTGATACTTTTGATGCAAATTTAAAAAATACTACTAATAAAACAATTGATAATATTTTTGAAACAACTCAAACCTTAAGTGATTTTTACACTGATGGTAAAAATACTTTACAAAAAAATTGAATCGATAAATTAACTGGTGATAAACTTAATGGAGCTGTTGAAGAATTTAAAAAAGAAATCAACAATTTTACTTTCTTAAATGGTAATAATACTATTGGTGAAAAATTCTATATCATTAATTCTCTAGAAGGAAAATTGGACTCAAAAGGCCCTTTTACTTATAATGCTCAGACTAAAACTTTAGCAATTAATAAAAATTATTATTCAATTATTAATGACGAAATGAAACTTGCGTTTGATATTGCGATATCAAATGCAAAAAATCAAATTAATAGTCTTACTTATTTAAGTCAAGATGAAAAAGATAATGTTAAACGATTAATTGGACAAGCTCAATTGTATAAAGATACTTATGTAGCTGATGAAGACTATTCTGATAAAGTTCTAATCGGTTCAGATAAAAATATCAAAACTATTGTGGATAAATGAACTAATATTAATAATGAACGTGAAAAAATTAAAGACTATACTGCTACTTTTGATTATCCAGATAAAAGCATTAAACCTTCAACTGCAGATCAAAATTTAATTACTACTGATAGTATTGATCCTAATAAGCAAGGGGTAGAAACTAAAATTATTGGTATTCAAGCCGATGATAATGCTGGCACTTTAGTAGTTGCTTATAAAATTCTTAAATCAAGTGATAAAGACAACATCTATACAGAAAATAAAACTTATAAAATTACTGGTTTTAGTGATGAACAATCAAGAATTGAAACTTTAAGCGCTACTCCAGAATATAAAGTGGTAACTCAAAAACCTAATATTCAAGCCTCAACTGTGGTAAAAGCAAATAATGCAAATGTTGATATTGTTTGACAATTGCCAACCAATACAAAAATTTATGCAAATAGTGTTAAGTATCTTGGTTACAATGACATTACAGGTAAAATCAAAGTTGCATATAAATTACAATCAACTATTGATAATACTGCTATTTCAACTGAAAAAACCGCTGAAATTAATGGGTTCCAAACTGAAGCAGATAGATTAAATGGCCTAATTACTCAAGATACTAATGATACTCAAAAAACAACTCTTAATATTACAACTAATCCAATCAAACGTGCTTCAGATTCAACTTTGAATACTGACTATACAATTTCACTTATTGATAATTTTGGTACTGATAATAGTGTTGCATTAACTGATTTATCTAATCGCACAAATAATGACACTAATGGATCAATTTCATATACTTACAAATTAAAAACTACAAGGGAAGCAAATGATTTAGTTACTATTGCTGATGAAATTCCTTCAAATGTAGATATTAAAAGTAATGCTTCATCTTCACAAACTAGAACTGGATTTTTAACACAGGCTCAATATGAACAAAATCAAAAAGATGCAAAGAAAAAAGAAATTGATAATTATCAATATTTAAATGATGCACAAAAAAATGCTATTAAAGAAGCGATCCAAAATGCTCCAATTGATCAATTAGACCAAAAAGTTGATGATGCAAGTGATTTAAATGATGCAATGAAAGCTTACAACGATGCAACTAATAATATTGAAACAATTAAACAAGGCACAGATTACACTCAAGCAGATAATCAAAGTGCTTTAGATAATGCTGTAAATCAACAAAAAACTGATGTTGATAAGACTCAAGGTTCTGATTTATCATTAACAGAAGTTAAAAATAGAACTAAAACAATTCAAGAAGCAATTAGTAATTTAAATGGTGATGAAAAATTACAAGAAGCTAAAGATAAAGCAATAGCGAAAATTAATTCCGATTATTCATCATTAACTGATAAACAAAAAGAAAAAGCAATTGCTTTAATTAAAGCTAAAAATACCATTGCAGATGTTAACAATCAAGATGCAACTAATAATGCATTAAATTCATCAATGAAAAAACTGCGTGATTTCATTACAAATCAAAATACTGTTGTAACAAAAAATAATTATATTTACACAACAAATGATTTAAGAGCTGTTTATGATGGTAATCCTACTAAAAATAATGGTCAAAAAGGTGGAGCAATTAAAAAAGCAGAAGATTTATTAACTGCTTTAAATACTGAAAATAATTCTGAATTGATGAATAAAACTAATGTTGACTCAATGAATACTGAAATTCAAAATGCAATTAATAATTTAAATGGTCAACAACGTTATAATGATGAATTAACTAGATTAAATTCATTACAAACTGCAACAGCAAAAGTTAAAGATAATTCACAAAATACTAAAACTGCTAGTGAAATCACTAAAGATGATGTTGAATTTAACGATTCTACAATCCCTGCAGACGTTAAACCAGTTGATTTAGTGATTTCAAATACAAATGAATTAACAGGTAAATTAGACTTAAGTTACAAATACCAATCAACTAAAGAAAATCTTGAAAGTGTTCAATCAAGTAAAACTTATACTTTAAATAATGACAATGCCTTAAGCACTTTAACTGAACAACAAAGAGTGGATGCTATTTTAGCTGATTCAAACAATTCATTTACTATTAATGAAAGTGATACTAATGCAATTAATAGAAATCAATTACCAAGTGAAGTTGCTAAAGAAGCTATTAAAGCGTTTAACAACCCAGCAGACTTAAATGTTGAAGGTTATTTAAACAGTATTGAATTATCACCAAACAATGATAATGGTACATTAGATATAACATTCAAAATTGCTTCTACCAAAGCAATATTGAATTCAAATAATGATCCACAAAACCCAGCTGTTGTTTCAACTAACACAAGAACAATTACTTTAACAGGCTTTAAAACTACTTTACAAGCTGAAAAAGAAAAAGTTACTGAATACATTAATAACAACGTTCCTGAAGCAAAAAAACAAGCTTTATTAGATGAATTAGCAAACGCTAATAGTCTTGATGAAGTAGCTAAAGTTCAACTTAAAGCAGAAATTGAAAAAGCTATTGCTGACGCAACAAATAATTACCCTTATTTAAATAACAATCAATTAGATGCTTATAAAGCAGATTTAAAATTAGCAACTTCAACTGAAGCAATTCAAGCTCGTAGCACAACAGCAAGCACATTGAATGATAAAATGGAAGAATTAAGTGATGCTGTTAAAGCTGAATTAACCGCTTTAACTAAACAAGCTGTTGCAGATGATCAAAACAATGATGCTAAAACATCTATTGTTTATACTTTAGCAGATGCTGATAAAAAACAAGCTTATGATAATGCTTTATCAGCAGCTCAAGAATTACTTAATAAAACTAATGGAGCTAACTCAGAATTAAGTGCTGTTGAAACAGTATTAAGCAATTTACAAACTGCTTATGGTGATTTAAATGGTGTTCAAAACCAAAATGCATTAAGTCAAAGAATTAATGATTTAGATAATTTAACTCCTAAACAAAAACAAACTCTCAAAGATAAAATTGATGGTGCTGCTAATAAAGAAGAAGCAAACAAAATTATTGAAGCGGCTAAAAACTTAGATAAAGCTATTAGTGATCTTAAAGCTAAAATAGCTGAAGCTGAAGGTAAAAAAGATAAACTTGAATATACAGGTGATACAACAGGTAAACAAGCTAAATTTGACCAAGCAATTCAAGATGCTAAAAAGGCATTAAAAGGCTATGAAACAGCAGATTTAAGTAATTTAAACAAAGATCAAATTGCTGAAAAAACCGCTGAAATTAACACTCAAACGTCAACTTTAAATGATGCAATTGATGCCTTAGATGGATTTAGAAACAAATTCAAAGAAGATCTTAATAATTGAGAATTATTAGATGCTAGTCAAATTAAAGCTTTACAAAACAAAGTTGATAATTTACAAAAACAACCAACACAAGAAGAAAAATCAAGCATCCTTCAAGAAGGATTAAGTTTAAGCAAAACCAAAGCGTCAAACAAAATTAATAATAATTATGCAAATCTTTCAAGTGAAGAAATTACTGAATTATTAAGAAAAGTTAATAGTGCCGAACTTGATGAAACTCAAGGTCACAAATATGACGCTGCTGTTAAAGCAATAATTCAAGAAGCTGAAAAATTAAACCAAAATAAACAAGCAGCTATTAACGCGATAAATAGTTTAAGTGATTTAACCCTAAATCAAAAAGCCGTATTTGAAAATCAAGTTAAAACATTGCCGACATCACAAGTTTTAACAGTTCAAGAAACTGCTACAGCTTTAAATACTGCCATTTTAGAAGCTAAGAATGTTGTAAAAGAAGAAATTCAAAAATTAGCAAAAGACGACCAATTGACCTATGAAACAGCTAAATCAGCAAATAAAGTTGCTGACAAATATAGATTAGCAAATACTGCTTTGAAACAAACTTATGATGCTAAATTAAAAGCTTTAAATGATTTAATTGTTAAAGATAATGTTTCAAAAACAGAAATTGACAATGCTAAAGGCGAATTAATTTCTGCTTATGATGCACTCAATGGTGATGAAAACAAAAACAAAAAAGCTCAAGCAGTTGATAAACTTGATAATTTATCAAAAGATCAAAAAGATAAAATTAAAGACTTATTAAGTAATGCTACTGATGAAGAAGCTGCACAAAAAATCTTAGAAAAAGCTCAAAAATTAAACTTAGATCTTGGCGACTTAGAAAAACAAATTACTTCTACAGAAACTAAAGTTGCAACAAGCATTTATACCAATGATGCGCAAGGCAGAAAAGAAGCTGTTGATCAAGCCTTGGAAAATGCTAAAGCTAAATTAGCAGAATTAAAAGCTAAAGATTTAAGTAATGCAACTGTTGATTCATTAAATGGTTTAGCTAATGAAGCAAACCAAAGTAAAGAAGTCTTAAAAATTGCTGATGAAGCCCTTGATGGAAATAGAGAAGTATTAAGAAATGACATTGATAATCATTTCCCAAATCTAAACGAAAACCAAAAAGGCTTATTAAAAGCTGAAATTGAAAAATTATCAAAAGTTCCAACACAAGAAGAAACACAAGCTGTTTATGACAAGGCTCTTAAATATGCACAAATCAATGCCAAAGATGAATTAGCTAAACTAGATAATTTAACTAAAGCTGAAAAAGATACATATATTACTAAAATTGATGCTGCCACATTAGATAAGACAAATGATGATTTTGCTATTAATGTTAAAAATCTTTTAGATCAAGCCAAATCTGACGAAGCAACTAAAGCCAAAGCTATTGAAACAATTAATAATTTAACTAACTTAAATCCGGCTCAAAAATCATCCTTAACTGAAGAAGTCAAAAATAACCAAGCAAGTGAAGCTAATAATATTGTTGAAAAAGCTAAAGAAATTGATGGCAAAATGAAAGCTTACAAAGATATTGCTGAAGTTGACAAAACAAGTGTTGATTATGTTGAAGCTGACGAAGATCGTCAAGTTAAATACAATAATCAAGTAGCAATTAGAGCTGAAGATTTAGGTGATAATGGAACTAATTTAAGTGTTGAGCAAATTGATACTAAAATCACTGAACTAAATAATGCAATCAATGGATTAAACGGTGAAGAAAAAGTCGCTCAAGCTAAGGCTAATGCTATTGCTAAAGTTAAAGGTGAAAACCCAATTTATAACAATTTAACTGATCAACAAAAAGATGAAGCAATTGCTAAAATTAATGAGCAAAATTCAGTCGTGGATGTAAATTCTGTCGATGCTAATAATGCCTTGGTTAATGGTACAATGGCTACACTTGATCAATACTTAAACAACGAAACTAAGATTAAAAACGATATTAATTACACAGGTTCAGAAGAAGATTTAAGAGAAGCATATGACGATGCTATTCAAGCTTTAAAAGACTATAAAACAGCCTTAAACGAACCAAGCGATGACACAAAAGATATCTTAAGCAATAACAAGATTCAAGAAAAAATCAATGCGGTTCATGAAGCAATTAATAACTTAAATGGTAAAGAACACATTAAAACAGTTAGAGCTAAAGAAATTGCTAAAATTAATGCTTTAGAAAACATTAATGATGCTCAAAAATTAGCTTTAATTGCTAAAGTTGATAAGGCTACAACTCCTGAAGATGTTAGAGCTGTAACTGAAGAAGCAGCAGCATTAGATGAAAAAATGGCTGAGCTTAAACAAGCAGTCGCTGACAATCAAGATACACCTAATAGTGTTGATTATAAAAATGCAACTGAAGTAAAAATGCGTGAATTTGATAAAGCGTTTAATAATGCAAGCAATTTAGCTGATAAAGAAAATGGAAGCGCTGAATTAAGTATTGACAACATAGATTCATTAATTGAAAAATTAAATGTTGCTGCTCAAAATCTTGACGGTGATGAAAAAATCAATAACAAAAAAGCTGAAGCAAGAAACTTAATTAATGGTCTTGAACATCTTAATGACGCTCAAAAAATAGCTTTAATTGAAGAAGTTGATAAAGCTAAATTGTTAGCTAATGTTGACAAAGTGGTTGATAAAGCTCAAACATTGAACAATGCTATGGGTCAATTAAAAGAAACAGCTAAGGCAATTAATGATGAATTAACTCAACCAGATAATCCTAAATATGTCGCAGCTTCTCAAGAACCAAAAGCCAACTATGATCAAGCTAAAACCAAAGTTGACGAATTAATAAGTAAACAAGGTTCAAATGAAGACGTTGCTAAAGTATTAGAATTAGAAAAAGCATTAATTGATGCAAAAAATGCTCTTGACGGTGATAAAAACTTTGAATATGCTAAAGAAAAGGCAATTGAAAAAGTTAATGAAAATAACAACTTAACTCCTGCTGAAAAACAAGCTTTAATAGATCAAGTTAAAGACTTAGCTATCCCTTCTAATTCAGATAATGCTGATGAAGTTCAAAACTTCAAAGACAATTTAGATAAAATTGTTAATAAAACAGACTTAATTAATAATGTTAAAAACAACGCTAATTTAACACCTGAACAAAAAGCAGATTTAATCGAAGATATTGAAAAAGCTAATGTTGATGATAAATTAAACAATGAAGCTAACAAAAATTCATATAGTGATACATTAGACAAGATTAAAGCTAAAGAAAAAGCTTATGAAAGAATTAACGCTACTGATGACTCTCAATTAAACGCTGAAGATAAAGAAAAATTAAGTGATAATATCAGCCAATTAGACCCTAGAGATAAAACATTTGTTGATCAATTAGCTAATGAAGAACTTAAAGAAAATAAAATTAAAGAAATCAGAAACAATCCTAATTTAACTGATGATCAAAAATCACAATTAATTGATGAAGTTGCTAACTTAGACAATAAACAACCTGATTTGGTTGATCAAATTGCTAACATTGATCAAAAAGCTAAACTAATTGAAAAAATTCAAACTAATGAACACATTAGCGATGAAGACAAAAACAAATTAGTAAATGAAGTAATTAATGTGCCTCATGATGACAGTAAATTAACTGATAAATTAAACAACATTGAATCTAAATTGAATTTAATTGACCAAATTAAACAAAACCCTAATTTAGATGAAAATGCTAAGGAAGCTTTAATTGATCAAGTTCATAATATTCCTAATGATTCTGATGACTTTAACAAACAAGCAGATAATATTTCAGCTAAAGTTAAAGCAATTGAACAAATTAAAGCAAATGATGAGTTAACTAAAGAAAATAAAGCAAATCTAGTTGAGGAAATTATTAACTTAGATAATAATCAAACTAAATCAAGTCTTGATTATCAAATTAGTAATGTTGATAAAAAAGCCGAACTTTACGAACAAATTAACCAATCAGACTTGCCACAAGCTCAAAAAGATGAATTAATTACTGAATTAGACCCAATTAACGCTAATAGCGAAAATGCTTTAGTAAGCTTTGACAACATCAAAGATCAATTAAATAAATTAAGCAAAATTAATAATGATCAAAGTTTAAGTGACAATGATAAAACTAAATTAGTTGAAGATGTTTTAGCTAACAATCCAACTGAACAAAACTACAATGAAATAGCTAAAAACATTAACAAAAAACAAGAAGCAATTGATCAAATTAGACAAAATCCAAACTTGACAGAAGAACAAAAAGATTCAATTTCTCAAAATATTAGAGAATTAGATGAAACAAGCGATGAATTTGCTAATAAATTAGACAATGAAAAAGCTAGATTAGACTTTATTGATCAATTACATCAAGAAGCTAAAGACAACAAAATTTCTGATGAAACCAGAGATAAATTAATTAGCGAAACATTGAATTTAGCTAATGATTCAAGCTTTATAAATAACTTAAATAACGTTAAAGCTAAAGACAAATTAATTCAACAAGTAAAAGCGAGCGATGTGCTTAATGACACAACCAAAGCAACATTAATCAATAACATTTTAGATAATAATGCTACAAGCACAGAATTTGATAATAAACATAATCAAATTACTCAATTATATGTTGATGCTGAAGAATTGGCTAAAGCTAAAAATGATTTAGTAGATTTAACCAAATCTAAGAAATTTGAAAAATTAACTAAATATCAAAAAGATGCAATTAATAAAGCAATTGCTGATTCAGATGAAATTTTAAATAATCTTAACTCTCATAACAACGAAGATGTAGTTAAACAAACAACTATTGATAAAAGATTAAAAGAAATATCACCAATCTTAATCTGACCATACTTTGTAGCTACTTCAGTAGCAACTTGATTAATTGGTATGTTAATCTTTGTATTTGGTAGAAAGAAAAAATAAGAAGTTAATTAACAATTAATAAACAATCAAAATCAATCAGTGCTAGATAAAAATAGTGCTGATTTTTTGTATTTTTTAAAAACCAAAAAATAATGTGAAAACACCTCAACAACATTGAGGTGTTATTATGTCTAATTAACCCTTCTGTCCACTTTTAGTGTCCTAGTTTATTTCTTTTTGTTTAGAATTTTCACAAGAAACAACAAATGCCACAGGAATTAATGTCGCACTTAAAATTAATGCAATTTTCAAAACGTTTTGTTTTTTTATAATTCTTCTATAAGTTCTTCTGTAAGATGTATAATACATCCATATACATATACATATATATAATGATTTCATATGTATTTCGAAATCATTAATAATAACTCACATGAGTTGAGTTATTTTTATGTTTATTTTAATGTGTATATATTTATATTTAATTAAAACAATTAACAGGAGACTTAATTTATGAAGAAAAAAAATATATTTACGCTTTTAAGCGCTGCTCTTTCTTCATCTATACTTTTAATTTCTTCAGTTCCTATCTATATGGGTAAAGATACTACTGATACTAAATATGACAGTTTCTTTTATGAAGATACTGACATTTATTCTAATACAAGATATAGTCAATATGGTTCATATGACAATGGAAACGGGTATCAATTCTATGGATATAAAGGAACTCAAAATTTAGTAACTATTGGTGATCCATCAGTAACTGATAATAGAAATCCTAATTTCTTAAATACAAATTATTTTGATAGATTTACTAAAAGAGCTAATTGGGTTGATGATAAATCATTAAATGGTAGACGTAGAAAATGAAAATTAATTTTTCATAAAGATCAACCAGCTAATTTTAGAGAAAACAGATATTTAGGTGGTTTCTATTTTTCTCAAGACATGATTTTAGCGGATAATTCATTCGTTAAATTTTCATTTTATC
Organism: Mycoplasma sp. 21DD0573; assembly: GCF_034863425.1. Classification (NCBI taxonomy): domain Bacteria; kingdom Bacillati; phylum Mycoplasmatota; class Mollicutes; order Mycoplasmatales; family Mycoplasmataceae; genus Mycoplasma; species Mycoplasma sp. 21DD0573. Next base: position 28,653 of record NZ_JAYFEZ010000002.1, on the reverse strand, counting down.
CAGCTGATATTAATGTTATTGATTATGCAAATGTTTCAACAAAGGAAATTCCGGTTTCATGAACTAAATTACCAACCAATAAAAGTGATTACACTTTTATTAATCCGCTTTATTCTCAAAATCCTTATTTTGAAGATAAGTGACAAAATATTGTTAACTGAGTAAATCCAGAAAATACTTCTACCGCTGGAGCAGCTGGATATAACAATAATAGCGAAATTAGATTAAGAGGATTGTGAACTAATTCTGCCTACCCTTGAACAGCAGAAGAACAAGCAACTGCTGAAAAAAATGGTTTAACTCGTGATAGCCGCTCAAATATTGCTAATAGATTAATTAATGACCAAGTTACTACCCTTGGAAAGGGAACACCTGGTTTCTATCATAAATCTATTAAAAAAATTAATAAATTTGAAAATGGTGAAGTAGCAAGACAATTAATTAATGATGGCTTGTATGATGAAGATTTATTAAATAATGAAGGTATTGGTTTTTGAAATTTATTAGAAAAAAATGCTGGATATATGTTTAGTTTTTTCATTGACGCACCAAATGCTAGAAATAGAGGATGATCAAACAACGTTGTAGTTGTTGAATTTGAAACAGTTGATAATCCTAATTTTAAATGAAATGGCAACATTTCTGTTCCAACCTTTTTAGGTGGAGCTTACACTCTTTTTGATGTTGGATTTAACTCTGGTTTTGAAGGTGAATCTGGATTTATCATAAGAAGTGAAAAAACTAAATCATCTGAATACAAATTTAGAATTAAAGAAACAGTTAATTCATCTGATACTAACATATATTTACCTAAATCAATTAAAAGAAGAGAAGATGATGAAATTGATAATAAATTGTACGAAGTAGGTCTTTATTACACTAATCAAAATGGTACAGAAATTAAATTACTTGATTTAGATAGAACAAAATACAATAACATAAATAATGCAAGAGAATATTATAGTGAATACACTTTAAATTCACCGCTTAATAATATTGATCCAAGCACTTTCAAAATTAAAGCAAAAATTAAAGACACTAATTTCCAAAATCAATGAAATATTGCAGAAGCAAAACTTGCTTCTACAACAAAAGATTCTCAAGGTTTTTATGTTTTTAATGATTTAACCTATACTCCTCTTATTACTGATAGATTAAGAATTGAACAAATGTTACAAACAGATTTCCCTAATTTATCAGGTTGAGTTAGTGAATTAGTTCAAAAATTTATTAATAATGAATTTAAAGATAAGGGTGAAAATAGTAGCGAAAGTGATGTTTGATTTAAAGATCATAACAACACAAGTACACCTGATGATAAAAAGTATGTATACACTTTTATTAAATTATTGAGATTTATGATTCCTACAATTCAATCTGCTTCAGAAGTTGATGAAATTTATTATTCTGACACAAATAAAGGATTATCTAGCGATGAAAACAAATTAATTTCTCAATTAAATTTTGCTTATTCTTCTACTCAAAATTTAAAAGAAATGGTTGTAAAACTTCATGAATTTTTATCTAGTGGAAAAAATGCCTTAAAAAACGATCAACCTCTCCCACAAGGGCAAAAAGCCGCTACTGAATGAGGTTATAAATTAAATGACATTTTAGGTAGAAATCACCAAACCTATGATCAAGAAGTAGCAAAATTGGATGGATACAAAGTTGCTAATGACAATACAATTAGTGGTAAGATTAATGATCTTGCAACTAGTGAGTTTAGTCAAAATCATCCTGAAGCATACCAAAGATTGACCCAATCTGAAAAAGATAATTTAGTTAAATTATTTAAAGAAAAAGCAATTGATATTATCAATAATCAGTTTAAATTAACTGCAACTAATGGTGGTATTGATAACTTAATTGAAACCAATTCAAATACCAATTTAGAAACATTGAAGCAATTCCAAGCAGAAGTTGCTGATGCAATTTTGAAGCGTAAATATTTAAATGATTATGTAACTTGAATTAACAATAATTTAAAAAATGATGATGGAACTTGAAAAGAAACTGTTTCTGAAAATACTCTAAGTTCTCATGAAGATGGTGAAAAATACAATAAATTTATTGACGCTTTTGACAATGCAGAATACCAAAAAATCTTTTTAAATGATCCAAGTAAAGGCTTTTTAACTGATCATGTTAAGTTTAACAACTTCAAAACTAAATTGAATAATGGACTTAATTTATTAACTGAAAGTTTAAATGCTTTAGATGGTAACAAAAATCAAGCTAAAAAAGCTGTTGAATCATTTGTTTTTGTTGAAAGTAATGAAACTGAAAGACAAGAATTTGCTCCTTTATTAGAAAGATTACAAAATAACTATGAAAGTAATAATGGAGCAGTTAAAGACGCTGTTTGAAGCACAAATAATAGTAAATTAGCAGAACAAATTAATAAAATTTTTGCTAAAGCTAAAACTAATTCAATTGCTAAATTAAATAAATTAACTAATTTAACTGAAACTGATAAGACAGAATTTTCAAGATTAATCAATGAAGCAGAACTTAATCCAATTAGTAAGAAATTTACTCAATTTGGTAATGATGCAAATTTAAAACTAATTTATGATAAAGCAGCATTAATTGATCATATTCGTTCATTAACTAATTTAACTGCTAAGCAAAAACAAGCTTTAATTGATCAAATAAATATTGCAGATAGTAATGATAGTAATTATGTAAATCCTAAAAATTATGAAACATTTAAAACAAATGCAACTAATTTAAATACACAAATGAAAGCATTAAAAGATTACTATGATAAATTGCCTGATTCACTTAAACCAAATAATAATGGTGAAATTACTGATGAACTTTATGTTTATGAAAAAACTCAAACCGAAAAAGAAAATTATAAAAACTATATTAAGCAAACCGAGGCAGTAATTGATGATTCTGCTACTAAAACAATTACTAATAGTACAGAAATTGAAACTTTATTAAGAAATCTTGAAGATGCCAAATCTAAATTAGATGGTTCTAGTTCATATTTACCAAGACAAAATGAATTAAAACATATGACAGTTGAATTAAAACAACAATTGTTAAAAGAAATTGATACTACAATTACTAATGAAAATGATAAAGAAAATCAATTTAAAAAAGTTCAAGCCTTAGACCTAGCAATTGGTAAAGAATTAAATAAAATTAACCAATGACAAACTAATTATGTGGTAGATACTAATGTCGGTTATAAAAATGCTATTGAATCACTCAAAAAAGATGCCGATAGTTTAACTACAAAATTAACTACTGCATTTAATTCAAATTTAGCAGATGGTAATCAAAATAAAGATAAATTCAATCAAGTTGAACAAGAAGATCCAAATAATTACAGTGGACTTTATACTAAAGCTTTTGCTAACTTTAAAGCTTTAAAAGAAGAATTAAGCAATCTTAAATCTAAACTTGATGAAAGTAATCGTTTATATAACTTAGCTATCAATCACACTAATAATAATCCAGAATTATTTGCTACTAATGTGGCTAAAAATTATGCTAATGATCAAAGTCCTTTTACTGTGGAAATCAATGATAATCAACCAGATGCCGTTATTCAAAATATACAAGTAGTTGCTGCTAATGATGTTGATGGTAAACTTGAAATTACTTATGAAATAGTTTCAACTAAAGCCAAGTTAACTGATGTTAAAACTAAAGTGCAAACTTACGTTTTTAAAGCAGATACTCAAGATAATTATCAAACTGAAAAACAAAGATTAAATACTATTGCTAATAGTATTAATGAAGATAAAAGTAAAATTAGTCTTAATTTTACAGCTGCCAATGAATTAGCTAATTCAGAAACTGCTAAAAATAAAGCTAATTATTCATATTCAAATGCAACAAATGAAGAATTAACTTTCGATATCACAAACATTAATCCAGAATCTGATTTTGGTAGAAGTACTTTAAACTTCACTTTAACTTCAACTAAATCTAAAGAAGATTTATTCTGAAGACAAGATAATAATTTAGATAATATCACTTATACAGTGCCAAAATCTGATGCTAATAGCGTAACAATCACCGGATTTAAAAATGGTGAAAAAACTAGATTAGATGGCTTAAGTGGTTATAGTATTGATAGAAGTGATAAATCTAAAATTTTAGCTTCTAAAGTTACCATAGAAGATTTAGATAGCAGTAAGTGAAGTTGAAGTCCAGAAATTGATGGCCAATATACTTTTGCTGAAAAAAGAATTGTAGGCTACAATGATGTTACTGGACAAATTAAACTTGGCTTTAAATTGCAATCAACTAAACCTGGCTTAGAGAAAGTAAAATCAGAAGAAAAATTTGTTACTATTTCTGGTTTTAAAACTGAATTAGATAGAATTAATGAATTAATTAAAGATACTTGAGTGGTCCAAATTGTTGATAAAAAACGTGGCGAAGAACATTCAAACAAGTTACCTTCTGAATTAAACTCAGATGATTTCACAACTAAAATTGCTGATAATTTAGTTAATCAAAATGTAACAATTAGTCCCGAACTATATATCTATCCAAATGATACAAAGGGAGAAGCTTATGTTTGTTTTAAAATAATTTCAGCCAGAACCGATTTAATCTCAGTAAATTGAGAACCTGTTGAAGAAAATCCGAAACCTATTATTTCTAAGTGATCAAATTATGTACTTCTTACTGCATATCGAACCACAAAATACAAAGAAGTTGATCGTTTAAATGATATAAACGTTACTTATACAAATAAAAATGCACAACTTATGCCTTCTGAAATTTCTGCTGCTAACATTAATAGTGCTTTAGCTGTAACTTTACCTGAGAATAGCGAAGCTGAAGTGGTTGAATTAGCTATTACTGATCAAGATGATCGAAGTGGTAGTTTAACTATTTCATATAAATTAAGATCAACTAAAGAAAATTTAACTAAAGCAGAAACTGCAGTTAAAACTTATACTTTTAAATCAGAAACTAAGGATAAATATAAAACTGAGCAAGAAAGAATTGATGCTATTAGTTATCAACCTACTTTAAGTGAAAATGTTAAATTAAATAAAACTGCTTCTGAAATAAAACCAAGCGATATTGTTTTTGTTACAAGCGAAACAGATGAAGCTTATGAAGTTAAAATTGTTTCAAATTCTATTAATGATAAAACCGGAGCATTTACTGTTGAATACAAGATTAAATCAAAAAGAACTAGTTTAGATGATATTGTTTCTACTCAAGTAAAAACTGCTACTTTTAATACTTTAACTGAAAGTCAAAGATTAGACAAAGTAATCAATGACAAGACAATCACTAAAGAAATTACTTATGCTGGACAAAAAGCTAAAAATAAAGTTTTAGCTTCAGAAGTAAAAAAAGAAATGTTGAGTCCAAACCAAGCATTATTAAGTAATTCGAAAGCTAAAATCGCAATTACTGATGTAAAAGTAGATCCAAACAATAATCAACAAGTAATTGTTACTTATAATTTAACTTCTACTAAAGATAATTTAAGTGACGTTACTTCAAGTGTAACTAAAGAAATTACTATCGGTGGTTTCCAAAGCCCAATTGATAGAGAAAAAGAAATAATTGATGCTTACACCAATGATGAATTTGTTGGTTTAGGTGATGCAACTAAATTAGCTTCTGCTTTCAATGATGCTTCTAAGCATAATGATATTAACTTAACTTTCAAAACTCCAGATAATCACGCTAACGAAAGAATTAGCATCACTAATGTAATTGGTTATAATGATGTAATTGGGGCTTTAAAAGTTCAATTTAAAGTTATTAGTAACAAAAACGGTCAAGATGTAGTTTCAGAACCAAAAGAAATTATTATTAATAATTATTTAACTGAAAAAGGTAGATTAAATAATTTACGTCAAGAGATGTATAATCAAAATATTAATGTTGATTATCCACAAAAATCATTATCAATACCTTCAAAAGCAGTAGATGATAATGATGATTTAAGTAATTTCTACTATACTCAAAGCAATGAAAATAAAGCTGAATTAATTAATGTTTCTAAAGAAAGTGTAGATGATGCTGCAGGAACTGTTAATATTGAAGCCGAACTTAGATCAACCAAAACTCAAGCTGAATTAATTTCTAATTGAGAAGTTGATCCTAATGTTCCTTTTGTAACACCTGTTTCAGATAATACTGCTTTAGGTTCTATTAGTGTATCTGGTTTCAGAACTAAGGCAGAACAAGATAAAATTGATCGTGAAGCAGAAAAAGAACGTTTAAATAATTTAACTGTTACATTAGATTATGACAAGAAAATTGCAACCTTACCTTCAGATGCAGATATTAAAAAAGTAATTGCAACTATTAAAGAAACTAATCCAGAAGCTAGAGTTGTAATTGATAGTATTGATACAAGACACGAAATTGAAGGCTCTATTAGAATCCAATACCATTTAGTTTCTGAAAAAAGCGATGAAATTTATCAAGATGTAACTTCAGCTAATAAATACGCACAAATTAAAGGTTTTAAAACTGAGCAAATGCGTCTTGATGAAATTATTCAAAACTTAGCAATTGAAGCCGGAATTAAAAATATTGCAAACGACCAATATGATAAACGAACGGCATCACAATTATTAAAAGACTTAATTTTAAATAAATTAGCAACTAATAAAGATACAAGTTATAACTTAAAAGTAGTAGATAAATCAGCTAATGATAACACAGGTGAAATTAGTTATACTTGACAAATTATTTCTAATAGAGGTACAGTTAATTCACAAAACTTGAATGCTGTAACTTCAAGCAAACAATATAATAAATCAGGTACTTTAAGTGGCTTTAAAACTTTAGCGCAAAAAGAAAAAGAAAGATTAGATTCTATTGATTTTAGTGACAAAGCTGAAAATGGTGTTCTTTATCGTATTGATTATCCAAATAAAGCAAATGAACAAGCTTCAAGTTTAACAAATGCAACCACCAATTGAACTTGAGATACATTAAATAAAGATAATTATGAATTTGTTAATCAAAAAATTGTTGGTTACAATGATTTAACTGGTGAAATTCGTTTAAGTTTCCAAATTAGATCAACTAAACCAGACTTTGCTTCTGTGGTTTCTAATACTAAAGAAATTATTATTAGTGGATTTGAAACAGAATTACAAAGATTAAATAAATTAATTGATGCTAATCCATATGATATTTCATTAAATAACACTGTTAATAAAGAAACTCAAAAAGCTTCAACATTAAATAAAGATAATTTTAGTGCTTCAATTAAAGAAAATGCCGACAATACAAGCGATCATAGCTCTGATTTACTTCTAACAGATGCAAATGATAATACTGGTCAAATTGGAGTTAAATACAAATTAATTTCAAATAGACAAGTAAATACTGATCAAACTGATTTGAAAAAATTAGTAAGCAATTGAAAAGAAACATTCAAAGAACAACAAGTAATTTCTAAAGAATCAACTCCTGTTAATTTTGCTGGCTTCTTAACAAATACTGAAGAAGAGAAAAGAAGAATTGAAGACTTCTTACCGAAAATTGTGCTTGATTTTACAAATCGTGATCAATACTTACCTCTTTATAATAAAAATGATGTAATTGATTCAAAAGTAATTGTTAAATTAAAGAATAATGAAACTTTAGAACAAAATCAAATTAAAGTTAAAGAAAATTCATTAACTATTACTGAACGTGATGATCGTGAAGGATATATCAAAGTAAGTTATACCTTGCAATCAACTAAACCAGGTTTAGAAGGTGCAGAAATTGTTGTTAATGAAACAAGAAGTGCTAATACTAATAAATTAAGCGGTTTCAAAACTGAATTACAAAGATTAGAAGGTTTAGTTTTTGATTTTAATAATAGTGTTAGTGATAAAAATCAAAAACAAGCTTCAGATACTGAAATTACTATCGGTAATTTAAATAAAAATGACGTTAAAACCACAAATATTACAATTAGTAATAAAACTCGTGATGATAGAAATGGTACTTTAAGCGGTACTTATAGCATTTATTCAACAAGAGACGGTTTAAATGACATTCATGTTGATGATAAAGAATTCACTATTAACGGATTTTTAACTGAAAAAGAAAGAATTAATAATTTATTAGCAGATGATACAATTCAATCTCATGTTGAATATAAATTAGATAATCAAGCTGAAATTTTACCTTCAGAATTATTAGCTAATAAAGATGAAGTATTAAATAATTTAAGTACATATTTTGATATGAACTTAGATAATGAAGCGATTAATCAAGTTAATTTAAAAATTATTGAGTTAAGTGCTGATGATACCGATGGTTCAATTACCTTTAAATATAAAATTGCTTCAACTAAAGAAAACTTAACTGATATTGAATCAGAACAATCTAAAACTATTACTTTAAGTGGTTTCTTAACTGAATTAGACAAGCATAAAAAAGAAGCTAAGAAAACTATTAATGCATTACAAAACATCTCAGAAACACAAAAAGATGCTGCTAAAGCTAAAGTTGAAGAACAAAACACAATTGACAATGTAAATAACATTGTTACAAACACAACAGCAGTTGATGCTGCTCTAGGAACAATTAAAGACATTGCCCCAGTTAAAGAAAAAGTTCAATTCAAAGAAGCTGATGCAGACAAACAAAATGCATTAACTACAGCATTGGATAATTTAAATTCATTAGAAAGCAAAGAAGACTTTCAGAATGCTGTAGAAAACTTACAAGATAAAGTGCAAACTCTTAAAGATGCTCACAAAGCATTAAACGGAGATTCAAACTTAGCAAAAGCTAAAGCAGATGCTATTGCTGCTATTGATAAGTTAAGTTACTTATCAAAAACACAAAAAGATACTGCCAAATCTGATATTAATGCTAAAGAAGCTATTGTAGATGTAAATAACATTGTAAACAATGCTACTTTAATGAATAATGCTAAAGAAGCTCTAGATAAAGCTTCTAAAGCACAAAAAACAATTGCTTACACAAAAGCTTCAGAACAACCAAAAGCTAACTTTGATGAAGCTAAAGCAGATGTAGAAGCAATTAAAGATATTACTAACTTTAATAAGCCAGTAGATAACATCGTTGATTTAACAAATAATTTAAACAACGCAACTGCTGCTCTTGATGGAAGTGAAAACTTAGATGCTGCTAAAGAAGAAGCTCTTAAAGAACTTGATAAACTTTCATACTTATCAGATTCAGAAAAATTCAAAGCTTCTGAAGCTATTAAAAACGCTACAGATGGTGAATCATTAGCAAAAGCTATCGAAGACGCTAAAGCTTTAAACAAAGCTATCTACGATAAAAAAGTAGATGAATTAAACGATTTAACGAACCAATACTTACAAAGTACATACGGAACAGATGCTTCAAACAAACATAGAGAAAATGTTGTTAAAGCAATTAATGAATTTAATTCAAAAGCATTCTCAGATACAAATGGAGAAGCTGCTATTGCTAAAGCTCAAAACTTACTTGATTTAGTTGATTCAATCACAACAAACAAATCAAGAAATAACTTTGAAGAATTAGCTGACGCTTCAGACCTTGCAAATATCGATACTTTAGCAAACGCTGTAATTAAACACAATTACTTTGAAACATCTACAAAAGCTAAGAAAAAACTTAACTCAACAGACCTTAAAAACATTAAACAATTAGTTTCTAAGGCTGGAGATATTGAGGGATTAAATGTGCTTACAACAGCTATTACTAAAGGATTAAAAGACAACTCACCAATCTTAATCTGACCATACTTTGTAGCTGCTTCAGTAGCAACTTGATTATTGGGAATGGCTATCTTTATATTTGGTAAGAAAAAATAATTGTTAAGTAATAATTAACAAGAAAATTAGTCAATTAATCAGTACCAAATTTGCTTGGTGCTGATTTTTTTGTACATTTTGTGCAATTAAACTAGGACAAGAAAAGTAGACAGTTTTTTATTTTTCTGTCTACTTTTCTTGTCCTAGTTTTTTTTTTTTTTTTACATATATAATGTAAAATAATTAAAAATTTTAATAATTAAACTTAAATATTTAATGTATATATAACGGTAATTATTAAATTTAATTTAGAATTGTAAATTTAATTATAAATTTTTAATTTAAGAAGAGAGAAGAATATGGCAAATAAAAAATTAATAAAGAAATTTTTAACAATTGGAGTAACAACAAGTCCTTTGTTGCTATTTTTACCATCAGCATTGATAAGAGTTGATAACAAAGAAGCCGAAACAGGTGACTATGACCAAATAAATATTTTTTCAACAACCACAAGAAACGCTAATACAGCGGTAGAAAAATATGAAACAGGTTCATGGAACAAAGAAGTTTGAGGAAAAGTGGATCGAACATGATTTCCAAAGAATGATGACCCTTTAAAACCTGAAACAATTATGGAAATTTATGAAAATGGTCGATGGGTTGAATTACAAAATAGCGCTGGACAAAAAACAATTTGAAATCCAAGTGATGATTCCGCAAACGCTTTAAATCCTAATTTCGTTAAGAAAATTAGACTTAGATACTTGTCGATGAGAGCTTATCAAGACCAAGATTCAATGCTTATTCCCGAGAATTATTTTTCTGGTGGTTTTTGATTTTCTAAAGATATTGTTTTGGCAAGCAACATTGATGTAAAAATTTATGACGCGAGAAAATCAAAATATAAAACAAGCCCTAAATTAGAAAGACACGAAACCGTAACAATTGACCCTTTCTCATTTAGTTATACTAGTCGTACCACCGTTTCTCCTACAGTTATTTCAAACACTACCACTACAGACGGCACAAGCGAAGAAAGCGTTTCAAAACAATTTTCAAGTAGATACAATGCTTTTTACACAGAAAATCCTTTAACAGGAGCAAAAAACACAAGTTGATCTGATAATAGTGATTGGGGAACAACTGATATTGTTCATGATATTTTTAGCTTTAATGGAGCAGCGTTTTTAAACAAATATGCACTATATAAACCTGACAATGGTTTATATAATGATGCTGCAAGTTTTGCTAAATCAGATGGTTGAATCACAATTCGTAATAGTCTTGGTGGTTATTTTTACTTTGCTTCAGGTCGCGGTACACAAGCTAGACCACAAGAAGTGGTATTAGAATTTGATGTTAGATTTAACATAAATTCGGATGGTACAACTACAAACGATTTCAACTCTACAACAAGATCGTTTTTTGGAACAACTCAAGCCTATCGTTATGATAATCAAAGCTTATTGCAAAAATTTTCTATGCAAAAACCTAGTTTTTGAAGAAACACCAATTTGATTATTAAAGAAGAATATGATGATAGAGTTAAAAAATCATTTAATACTTTAGATTTAAACGCCCCACAAGCAGAATTTTATTTAGTTAATACACAACTAAATAGTTCTAAAAATTTAAATGACAGTAATTCAGTTGTAAAAATTAATAGAAACAATATTAGCAACTATTCTGATTTTAGTAAACCTTTTACTAATAAAGCAGTTATTCAAGAATCTATTGATATTGATAACGTTGATTCTGCATCAACCACACCTTCTACTTGACAAGCATCTAACATTGAATTAGTTATTAAACAAGATGAAAAAAGCAAAAAATATTGAAAATTTGCTAATAATAATGGTAGATTCACATTAAGCGACCGTAATAACTTTTCAAGCGAAGCCAACATAAATTCAAACATTGTTTGATCATTAACTGATTATGGTACTGTTATTGCAACAATCAAAGAATCTAAATGACTAACGAATCTTCAAAAAGCACAATTAATGGCAGATTTAGAAAAGCAAATAGATCAAGATTACAACTTACCAGGTGGAACAGGCAAGAGAAATCTTAATGAATGAATTGCTTATGTTAAGGCATATGATGACTTGCAAAAACAAATTGAAGAAAAGTTCTTTGAAACAGTTAATTATGCTTCAAGCGATGAAAAAGTAACAGTTGATGACTATGATGGAACTAAAAAGTTGGATTATTTATTTTCAACTCCTGCTTACAAAAATAATATTGATTCTCGCAAATTTTCTTATTGACAATATGCTGCTTACAAGAGTAATGAATTTAATCAAAGCGAAAAATTATTTGATAGATCAAATGCTCCAACAACTGTTAGCTATAACAATCTTCAATCAGCCCTAGCGATTTGAAAAGGAGCGAACTTTGGCACTCCAAATGGTTTAAAAAACTTAAAAGCATTAGAAGATAAAATTAACAATTACGCAGTAATCGCCGATTCTGAATACAACAAACAACAAATTAAAACCTTTATTGAAAAAATTAAAAATAAAGCTTTAAATGATTTTGTAAATATTCAAGTTAAAAATGATCAAGGTCAATCAAGCACAACACTAGCAAACGCTTGAAAAGCAAACTGAAAATATGACTATTTAGGCGATATTCAAAAACTAGAAAAAGCTGTTAGTTTAGCTAATGACATTTACACTAAAACCAAAACATTTAATCAAGAATTAGACACAATCAAAACAAGTGATTTATTTACAGGTGGCAGTACATTAATTGACAAAAATCAAGCTAACACTTCTTATGTTTGAGATGGCCAAAACACTAGAGAACAATTTAGTAATGTTAATGAACCAGCTTGAACAAAATTAATGAATCAATTAATTGGATCAGACAATGAAAATAATAAAGCAAATAATGTTTTTGCTTCAGAAACTAATTTATTAAGTGCCAACTTAAAACAAAATTACTTAACAGGTTTTAACAACTTAGTTACTTCATTAGACAACATTTTTGGCAATGGTGGTAAATTAGCTGAAGAATTTAAAAAGTATGTTTATATCGATGCTAAGAAATACTACGACATTGCTAACGAATCAAGCGCTTTAACAAATTGATTTGGAAAAATTAGCAAAATAAATGTTGCTGAGACAGAATATGGCAATCGTCATAATTTTGCAACAAATGCCAACCAAGAATTTGTTTTAACTAAACCTGATCAAAACGAAATTAATGGTTACTTATTGCAAATTTCTAATGCAGTTTATAAAGAATCTGCTAGTGCTGTTAAAGCGCAAATTAAATCCTTACAAAACTTATCAGATGCTCAAAAACAAACTTTTAAAGGCGAAATCGACAAATTAATTGATACAAATTTAGATACAAATAAATTAAATGTAGTTTATAAAAATGATAGTGATTTCACTAAAACATTAAACTTAGCTAAAGAACAAAATAGAATTAATGGAATGACTAAAGCATTAGCTTCTGATGAAAATAAATTTGGTTATGATCAAGCTAATAATCAAACAAAATCAAATACCTTGGTTAGAGATGCTCAATTAGTCAAATTCTATCCAATTGATACTTTAACAGACGCAATTGTGGAAATTAAAGCAATAGCTAAAAAAGAGCAATTAGATGATAGCGGTAGAGCAAAATTAAATTTTGTTGTAAAATCAACTAAAAACTTATATAACACAACTATTCAAAGTGATGAAACAACATCTAATTGAATTACTGGTTTTGCTGCTGATAGAGTTCAAGAAAAACAAAGAATCGATGATTTAAATGCTACATTTGCCCTTAAAACAGCTAAATCGGTATTGGCTCGTGAAATTACTAAAGAAAACTTTGCTCAATATATTGATGTAAATGGAATTAATGATAAAACCGATGAAATTGTTCTTAAAGACAATTCATTTGTTGTTGATGATAAGACTGGAACATTAACTTTTGATTATGTAATTAAGTCAAAAAGAATTAATGATATTGAAACTGAACAAAGACAAGCAACAGTAAACAACTTTAAAACAGAAGTTGAAAGATTAAATGAATTGGTTGCTAATATTAAAAAGAACACATTAACAGTTTCAAACAATTCAATTAGCAATCAAGCAAACAGGTTACCTTCTGAAATTCAAGATAATGAAATTGTTTTTGGTGCTTTAAACAATCAAAATGCATTAGTAAAAATAAACAATATTACTAAAAATGACGAAAACGGCACAATTACAGTTGATTATGCACTTCAATCAAGTATTGCCAACTTAAATGACCAAGTTTCAAGCGATACAAATTCAATTGTTTTAAACGGCTTTTTAACTACTTTAGAAAAGAAAAGACGTGAAGTTTTAGCAAAAATCAACAATAGTCAATTATTGACCAAGCAAGAACAAGAATCATTCTCAAATGAAGCAAACGCACAAGAGCAAACAGTTCAAAAATTAAATCAATTAACAATTAAAGTTGAAAAAAATGAAATTGCTAATAAGGTTGCTACAACGTATCTTAATTTAAATGACAATCAAGCTTACAGAATAGCTGATCAAATTAGAAATGCTACTGACAAACAAACTTCCGAGCAAATGTTTAATAATGCTAGTGTTTTAAATGACAAAATGGGCGCTTTGAGCACAACTGTTGTTGATCAATTAAAAGTTTTAACTAATAATGGTTCATTAAATGACAATCAAAATAGTGATGAAAAAACTAATGTTATATATAAATTAGCAAGCGATGACTTAAAACAAGCTTATGATACTGCTTTGTCAGTTGCGCAAGCATTATTAAATAAAAAAACAGGCACAAACGGAGATCTTCAAAAAGTTGAAAAAACATTGAGTGATCTTCAAGCCACTTACAATGCTTTAAATGGTAATAACAAAGTTAGTGAATTAAACAATAAAATAGATCAATTAGGTAATTTAAGTGCTAATCAAAAAGCTAAAATTAAAGAATTAATTAACAACGCTTCTTCAGCTAAGCAAGCTGATAAAATTTACCAAGAAGCAGAAAAATTAAATGCCAATCTACAAGCTTTAATTGACAAAATAGCAGAAGCTAAAGCTAAACAAGCTAAAGATATTTATACGAATGATACAAAAGCTAAACAAACTGCGTTTGATAAGGCAATTAGCGCAGCAGAAAAAACCTTAAATAACTTTAAACAAGACAATTTTGCCAACATAGATAGTTTAGATAAATTAACGCAAATTAACACAAACGTTGTTAATGAAACAAAAAAATTAAATGATGAAATTGAAAAATTAGATGGCAAAAGACAAATTTTAAGAGATGAAATTAATAACTATGACAATAGTTTATTAATTGATAAACAAAGATTCTTAACACAAATTGAAACTTTGGATCAAAATAATCCAGACCAAAGCAAAGTTGATGAAATACTCAGCTCTGCTTTTGCCGGAGCTAAAGCAAAAGCTAATGAAATTGTAGCTGCTTTAGCAAACTTAAGCAATGATGAACAAACTAAATACAAACAACAACTGGATAATGCTCAAAAAGCAACAATTGCTTCACCAGATGCTAATTTATTAACTATTATTCAAGCTGCTCAGGCAGACAATAATGCTAAAGAACAAGCAATTAAACATATTAAACAATTAAATGATTTAAATCAAGCTCAAAAAGATGCATTAGTTGCAGGAATTACCAATTCAAATGTTGATCAAATTGAAGCCATTAAAGAAAAAGCTAATAATTTAGATCAAGCAATGACAAATGCTAAAGTAAACATTTTAAACGAACTAAAATCATTAACAGAAAATGCTAATTTAGAATTAAATGATGATGCTTATTCAGCAGACAAAACTTTAGATAACTATCAATTTGCTTCTCATGATGTTAAAGCTAATTACGATGCTGAATTAGCAAAAATTAAAGAATTATTAAGCCAAAACACAGATAAAGCAACAATTGATCAAGCATTAAAAGAATTAGAAAAAGCTTACAACGCACTTGATGGCGAAGAAAACAAAAACAAAAAAGCTAAAGCAGTTGATAAACTTGATAATTTATCAGAAGATCAAAAAGATAACATTAAAGACTTATTAAATAATGCTACTGATGAAGAAGCTGCACAAAAAATCTTAGAAAAAGCTCAAAAATTAGACTTAGCTCTTGGTGACTTAGAAAAGCAAATTACTTCTACAGAAGCTAAAGTTGCAACAAGCATTTATACCAATGATACCCAAGATAGAAAAGAAGCTGTTGATCAAGTCTTGGAAAATGCTAAAGCTAAATTAACAGAATTAAAAGCTAAAGATTTAAGTACTGCAACAGCTGATTCATTAAATGGTTTAGCTGGCGAAGCAAACCAAAGTAAAGAAGCCTTAAAAACTGCTGATGAAGCACTTGATGGAAATAGAGAAGTATTAAGAAATGACATTAAGAATCATTTCCCAAGTCTAAACGAAAACCAAAAAGGCTTATTGAAAGCTGAAATAGAAAAATTACCAAAAGTTCCAACACAAGAAGAAACACAAGCCATTTATGACAAGGCTCTTAAATATGCACAAACCAATGCCGAAGATGAATTAGCTAAACTAGATAATTTAACTAAAGCTGAAAAAGATACATATATTGCTAAAATTGATGCTGCCACATTAGATAAGACAAATGAAGATTTTGCTATTAATGTTAAAAATCTTTTAGATCAAGCCAAAACTGATGAAACAGCTAAAGCAAAAGCTATTGAAACAATTAATAAATTAACTAACTTAAATCCAGCTCAAAAATCATCCTTAACTGAAAAAGTAAAAAATAACCAGGCAAGTGAAGCTAATAATATTGTTGAAAAAGCTAAAGCAATTAATGACAAAATGAAAGCTTACAAAGATATTGCCGAAGTTGATAAAACAAGTGTTGATTATGTTGAAGCTGACGAAGATCGCCAAGTTAAATACAATAATCAAGTAGCAATTAGAGCTGAAGATTTAGGTGATAATGGAACTAACTTAAGTGTTGAGCAAATTGATGCTAAAATCACTGAACTAAATAATGCAATCAATGGCTTAAATGGTGATGAAAAAGTTGCTCAAGCTAAAGAAAATGCTATTGCTAAAATTAAAGGTGAAAACCCAATTTATAACAATTTAACTGATCAACAAAAAGCAGAAGCAATTGCTAAGATCAATGAAAAAGATAGAATTGCCGATGTAAATAGTGTTGATGCAAATAATGCATTAGTTAATGGCACAATGGCTACACTTGATCAATACTTAAATAACGAAACTAAGATTAAAAACGATATTAATTACACAGGTTCAGAAGAAGATTTAAGAAAAGCATATGACGATGCTATTCAAGCCTTAAAAGACTATAAAACAGCTTTAAACGAACCAAGTAATGATACAAAAGACATCTTAAGCAATGACAAGATTGCAGAAAAAATCAATGAGGTTCATAAAGCAATTAATAACTTAAATGGTAAAGAACACATTAAAACAGTTAGAGCTGAAGAAATTGCTAAAATTAATGCTTTAGAAAATATTAATGATGCTCAAAAATTAGCTTTAATTGCTAAAGTTGATAAGGCTACAACTCCTGAAGATGTTAGAGCTGTAACTGAAGAAGCAGCAGCATTAGATGGAAAAATGGCTGAGCTTAAACAAGCAGTTGCCGACAATCAAGACACACCTAATAGTGTTGATTATAAAAACGCAACTGAAGGAAAAATGCGTGAATTTGATAAAGCATTTAATAATGCAAGCAATTTAGCTGATAAAGAAAATGGAAGCGCTGAATTAAGTATTGACAACATAGATTCATTAATTGAAAAACTAAATGTTGCCGCTCAAAACCTTGATGGCGATGAAAAAATCAATAACAAAAAAGTTGAATCAAAAAACTTAATTAATAGTCTTGAACATCTTAATGACGCTCAAAAAACAGCTTTAATTGAAGAAGTTGATAAAGCTAAATTGTTAGCTAATGTTGATAAAGTGGTTGATAAAGCGCAAACATTGAACAATGCTATGGGTCAATTAAAAGAAACTGCTAAAGCAATTAATGAAGAATTAACTCAACCAGATAATCCTAAATATGTCGCAGCTTCTCAAGAACCAAAAGCCAACTATGATGAAGCTAAAACCAAAGTTGATGAATTAATCAGTAAACAAGGGTCAAATGAAGACGTTGCTAAAGTATTAGAATTAGAAAAAACATTAATTGATGCAAAAAATGCTCTTGACGGTGATAAGAACTTTGAATATGCTAAACAAAAAGCAATTGAAAAAGTTAATGGAAATAACAACTTAACTCCTGCTGAAAAACAAGCTTTAATAGATCAAGTTAAAGACTTAGCTATTCCTTCTAATTCAGATAATGCTGATGAAGTTCAAAACTTCAAAGACAATTTAGATAAAATCGTTAATAAAACAAACTTAATTAACGATGTTAAAAACAACACTAATTTAACACCTGAACAAAAAGCAGATTTAATCGACGATATTCAAAAAGCTAATGTTCATGATAAATTAAACAAAGAAGCTAACAAAAATTCATATGCCGATACATTAGACAACATTAAAGCTAAAGAAAAAGCTTATGAAAGAATTAACGCTACTGATGACACTCAATTAAACACTGAAGATAAAGCAAAATTAAGTGATAATATCAGTCAATTAGACCCTAGGGATAAAACATTTGCTGATCAATTAGCTAATGAAGAACTTAAAGAAAATAAAATTAAAGAAATCAGAAGCAACCCTAATTTAACTGATGATCAAAAATCACAATTAATTGATGAAGTTGCTAACTTAGACAATAAACAATCTGATTTGGTCGATCAAATTGCTAACATTGATCAAAAAGCTAAACTAATTGAAAAAATTCAAACTAATGAACACATTAGCGATGAAGATAAAAACAAATTAGTAAATGAAGTAATTAATGTGCCTCATGATGACAGTAAATTAACTGATAAATTAAATAACATTGAATCTAAATTGAATTTAATTGATCAAATTAAACAAAATCCTAATTTAGATGAAAATACTAAAGAAGCTTTAATTGATCAAGTTCATAACTTAGCAAAAGATTCAGATAATTTTGCTACTGAAGCAGATAATATTTCAGCTAAAGTTAAAGCAATTGAACAAATTAAAGCAAATGATGAGTTAACTAAAGAAAATAAAGCAAATCTAGTTAATGAAATTATCAACTTAGATAACAATCAAATCAAATCAAGTCTTGATTATCAAATTAGTAATGTTGACAAAAAAGCCGAACTTTACGAACAAATTAACCAATCAGACTTACCACAAGCTCAAAAAGATGCATTAATTGCTGAATTAGACCCAATTAATGCTAATAGCGAAAATGCTTTAGTAAGCTTTGACAACATCAAAGATCAATTAAATAAATTGAGCAAAATTAATAATGATCAAACTTTAAGTGACAATGATAAAGCTAAATTAGTTGAAGATGTTTTAGATAACAATCCAACTGAACAAAACTACAATGAAATAGCTAAAAACATTAACAAAAAACAAGAAGCAATTGATCAAATTAGACAAAATCCGAACTTGACACAAGAACAAAAAGATTCAATTTCTCAAAACATTAGAGAACTAGATGAAACAAGCGAAGAATTTGCTAATAAATTAGCCAATGAAAAAGCTAGATTAGACTTAATTGATCAATTACATCAAGAAGTTAAAGATAACAAAATTTCTGATGAAACCAGAGATAAATTAATTAGCGAAACATTGAATTTAGCTAATGATTCAAGCTTTATAAATAACTTAAATAACGTTAAAGCTAAAGACAAATTAATTCAACAAGTTAAAGCGAGCGACGTGCTTAATGACACAACCAAATCAACATTAATCAATAACATTTTAGATAATAATGCTACAAGCACAGAATTTGATAATAAACATAATCAAATTGCTCAATTATATGTTGATGCTGAAGAATTAGCTAAAGCTAAAAATGATTTAGTGGATTTAACCAAATCTAAGAAATTTGAAAAATTATCTAAAGATAAACAAGATGCAATTAATAAAGCGATTGCCGATTCAGACGAAATTTTAAATAATCTTAACTCTTATAACAATAAAGATGTAGTTAAACAAACAACTATTGATAAAAAATTAAAACAAGCATCGCCAATCTTAATCTGACCATACTTTGTAGCTGTTTCAGCTGTAACTTGATTAATTGGTATGTTAATCTTTGTATTTGGTAGAAAGAAAAAATAATAAGTTAATTAACAATTAATAAACAATCAAAATCAATCAGTACTAGATAAAAATAGTGCTGATTTTTGTATTTTTTAAAAACCAAAAAATTTCACAAAAATCACTTAAAAATTTCATAAATGTGAAATCACTCCAAAAAACATTGAGGTGTTATTATGTCTAATTAACCCTTCTGTCCACTTTTGGTGTCCCTGTTTATTTCTTTTTGTTTAGAATTTTCACAAGAAGCAACAAATGCCACAGGAATTAATGCCATACCTGGAATTGATACAATTTTTCAAAAAAGTTTTAATTTTTTCATAATTTTTCCATAGGTATATAATATATATATATATATAGGAAAGGTGTGTTATTAAAATGAAGAAAAGTAGAAAAATTTTTCTTTCTTTTGGTGGGATAATAGCATCATCATTATTTTTAGTTTCAGCTATTACTGCTGCCAATCAAGAAAATTGAAATGAGTTTCAAAGAACGACAGCTGAAGACTTGAAAACTTTTATCGAATCACAAAAAAAGCTTGCTGATTCTACTGCCACTATAAGTAATTTGCATGTTCCAAATGGATACAAAAGTTCAAGAGCGGATAAGAAAAAAATAATAGATTTTGCAATTGATGAAAATCAATTGCAATCAGTTTATGATTTTTTTATTCAATTACCAAGTTTTAACCAAATTAATGATGAGAACTCTAAAAATGAGTGAATTAAAGAAATTAAAAATTGATTTTGATGTAGGCCTTATTTATATTTCGATAATTACAATGAAAACAAAAAAGGTTCACTTGAATGAAGATTTATGCCTAACGAAGCCATTACTGATGAAGATCATGCAGCTGAAAATGCAATTGAAGTATTTGATCAAAAAATAAAAGATTTAACAACTTTTAAAACACTTAGTGAATATCGCGGAAGATTTAATACTTTTCAAGAATTTGAAAAGTTTATTTTAGACGAACTTCAAGCAGAATTAAAAAAAGAAGTTTATAATGCTCCACGAGCATATTGTGATAATTTTGTAACTATTTTAAAAAATGCAACTGTAGATCCAAATGATTCAAATAATTTAAATAGAAATATTCCACAGGATTTAAGTAATACATTATTGAATTGATTAAAAAATAGTCAAAACTTAAATGCTGATGAAAAAGCTAAGGGTGGAAACCATGGCGAAGCTTTGGAATTATTAGGGGATAATGGATTAATTGGAATAAATAACAAAATTGCTGAAATTAGAACCAAATTAGCTACTTATCAAGCAAAAAAAGCTTCTTTTGATTATAAATTTGAACCTGATGAACCTGAAAAAACTGATTTTGATAATGAAAAAGAAAAATTAACAACTCAATTGCAAGAATTACAAAAAAAATTAAATGAATTGAACACAGCTATTAATGGAACAATTAGTAGTACAGGTTGAGACAGGAAGAAACGAAAAATATTAAATTTAACTACTACTAATGATGAATTAGCAACAGGTTTAAACACTTATATAGTTGCTGAAGATAAATTAGAAGGTTTATTAAAATACAGAGAAAAAGTTGCAGAATTACAAAAAATACTTTCAGATTCTTCTTTATCTGATGAGCAAAAAAAACACTATACTGAAAGAATCAATAGTTTAGGTGAAGATGCAGATAATTATGCTGAGTTACAAACTATTGGAGATGAGATCAAAAATTCAATTGAAGCAGAATCAAATGTAGAAGAAATTATAAATAAATTTAGTTTATGAACTGACGAACAACAAAAAGAACCTTATCGTGAACAAATTAAAAACGTTTATAAAGATTCAAATTTGGATGAACAAGCTAAAAGTGCCAAAATTAAACAAATTGAACAACAAATTTTTAGCAAAATGAAAGAAAACGCTAATAATTTAATTGATCAAACTTCTTTAGAAAACACAGAAAAAAACGCATATAAAACTTTAATTAGTTCTGAAAATATGGATAAAAATATTAATCCATATGATTTTCCTCTACTTAAAACAATCACAAAAGCTAAAATAGATAATTTAGACAGTTTAAATCCAGCACAAAAAGAATATTTTAAAAATAAAATTAATGATCCAAATATTAATGATCTAACAAAATTAAATGCAATTTTAACTGAAGCAGAAACAGTAAATCAAAAAATGAATAATTATAAAAATACATTCAAGGATGATGCTAATAGTGACGCAACCAATGTAGCAACAATTAAGAAAAGCACTGATTATACTGAAGCAGATAGTGATAAGAAAACTGCTTTTGATAATGCTTTAGATCAAAGAAACACTGATTTAACAAGTTCAACTGATAATTTAACAACCGAACAAATCAATCAAAAAATTACAGCTTTAAAACAAGCAAAAGAAGATTTAAATGGTGATGAAAATCTAGCAGAAGCTAAAAAACAAGCAAAAAATAAATTAGATACTGCTTACACATATTTAAATAATGCTCAAAAAGAAGATGCAATTAATAAAATTGAAGCATTAACAACTGTAAATGCTGTTAATAATCAAGATGCTGAAAATAAAAAACTTGACGATGCTATGAAAAGTTATAGTCAAAGTCTAGCTAATATAGAATCAATTAGAAAAACTACTGATTATACTCAAGCAGATAATCAAAATACTTTAGAAAATTTAATTACTGCTAAAGAAAATGACATTAATAAAACAAGTGGGGCTAATTTAACTTTAGAACAAGTAAATGGAAAAATTACAGCACTTAATGATGCAGTTACTGCTTTAAATGGTGATGAGAGATTAAAAGCTGCTAAAGATGAAGCGATCAGAAAAATTAATTCGGAATATTCATATTTAACACAAAAACAAAAAGAAAAAGCAATTGAATTAATTAATAGTCAAAATACTATTGAAGATGTTAATAATCAAGATACAACCAATAAAGCTTTAGATTCTTCAATGAAGACTTTAAAAGACTATATTTTTAATCATGCAAAAGTTACTTCAAGCAATGATTATATTTATACCACTAATGCTTTAAGAGCTGCTTATGATGGTAACCCAACTAAAAATAACAATGTAAAAAGTGGTGCGATTAAAAAAGCAGAAGATTTAGTAACTGCTTTAAATACTGATAACAATTCTGATTTAATGAATAAAGAAACAATTGATGCTTTAAACGAAAAAATTAAAGCAGCAATTAATGCTTTAAATGGACAAGAACGTTATGAAGCTGAAGTTGCAAGATTAAATCAATTAAGTACTGCAACTGCTAAAGTTAAAGATAATATAAAAACCACTGATACAGCTAGTGAAATTTCAAATGAAGAAATTGAATTTAATAATGATACTATTCCACAAGATGCTAAACCAGTTGATTTAAATATTACTAATAGAAATGAAGTAACAGGTAAATTAGAATTAAGTTACAAATATCAATCAACTAAAGAAAATCTTGAAAGTGTTCAATCAAGTAAAACTTATACTTTAAATGATGATAATGCTCTAAGCACTTTAACTGAACAAGAAAGATTAGATCAATTAGTTCAAGATGAAGCCGTTACTAAAACTGTCGATTTTAATGACACAGATTTAAAATCTTTTGCTGTTAGTGATTTAAACAAAGATAATTTCACAACTTCTATTACTCCAAATAATAATGCTAAAGTAATTATCGATAAAATCGAACCTGATCCAGATGATCCAAGAGGAGTAATTGTAACTTATAAACTAGAATCAACCAAAGACAATTTAGATAATCAAAAAGTTGTTTCAAGCAAAAGTTTAACTACTAAAATAACTGGATTTATGACCAGTGAAGAAAAAGAGCAAAAAACTATTAATAGCTATAATGGAAGTAATTTTTTAGGAACTCCTGATTCTCTTATTCAAGCATCAGAATTTGTAAATAAATTATCAGAAGTTAATATTGCTTTTGATCGTCATGATAATGTTGATCATTCAAATGAAACCATTGTGGTTAAATCAATTAAATCTTGAGATGATAGAACCGGAACATTAGTAGCTAATTTTGTGGTGCAAAGTAATAAAAACGGTAAAGTTCTTACTTCAGATCTTAAAACTATAACTATTAATGGTTATATGACTGAAGAGGAAAGATTAAACGATTTATTAATAAATAGATCTAAAAAATTTGAATTTAATGGTGATAAACCACAAAACAAAACTACTGTAGATGAAGTTGAATTAGCACAATTATCTGGTTATTTAGCAGGATCAAATAATAAAGTTAAATTAATAATTGATGAAATTACTGCAAGAGATAACCAAAACGGCGCACTTACTTTCAAATATCATCTCTTATCTACTCGAACAGATATTCCTAATAACAACATTGTTTCTCAGTCAAGAACTTATTCTTTAAGTCCTTTTCAAACTGATAGCGAAAGAGAAAAAGAAAATAAGAGAGAAAAAGAAAATTTAAATGCTAAAGGAATTGATGATTTAGAAATAAATGTAACTAAAAATAAATTAGCTTCTGACTATAATGTCGATGAAATTACTTTAAGTGCTAAAGATTCCAACGTTAGTGTAATTGATAAAAAAATTATTGGTTACAATGACATCACTGGTGAAATTAAACTTTCATATAAACTAAAAAGTAATCAAAGCAATATTGAATCTGATACCAAAGAAATTATTCTTAGTGATTTCAAAACTGAAAGTCAAAGATTAAATGAACTTTTAAATACTTTAAGTAAAGAAGATATTAGTTTTGATGGAACTAAAAAGGACCAATTACCTTCAGTTGAGCCAGCTAATAATAAAAATAATTATACTTATGATGAAACTAAAAAAACTACGAATAAAGCTAATATAGAAATTAATTCAATTACTCCAAATAATCAAGCTGGAGAAAATACTTTAAATCTCAAATTAATTTCAACTAAAACACAAAATGAATTAGTTTCAAATTGAAAAATTGATAATTTTGTTGCACCTGAAAGTAATAATAAAAACTCAGTAATTGATGGTTTTAGAACTAAGGAAGAGCAAGATAGAATAGATCGGGAAACAGAAAAAGAACGCTTAAATAATTTAACTGTTGTATTAGATTATGAAAACAAAACTACAACTTTACCTTCAAGTACAGTTATTGAAAAAGTAATTAAAACTATCAAAGAAGCTACTCCAGAAGCCAGAGTTGTAATTGATAATATTGATGCAAGAAATGAAATTGAAGGTTCTATTAGAATCCAATACCATTTAGTGTCCGAAAAAAGCGATGAAATTTACCAAAATGTAACTTCAGATAATAAATACGCACAAATTAATGGCTTTAAAACTGAGCAAATGCGTCTTGATGAAATTATGCAAAAATTAGCAATTGAAGCTGGAATTAAAAATATTGCAAGCGATCAATATAATAAATGAACCGCATCACTATTATTAAATGACTTAATTTTAAATAAATTAGAAACTAATCAAGATACAAGCTATAACTTAAAAGTAGTAGATAAATCAGCTAATGATAACGCAGGTGAAATTAGTTATACATGACAAATTATTTCTAATAGAGGTGTGGTTAATTCACAAAACTTGAATACTGTAACTTCAAGCGACGAATATAACAAATCAGGTACTTTAAGTGGTTTTAAAACTTTAGAGCAAATCGAAAAAGAAAGATTAAATTCTCTTGATTTTAGTGACAAAGTTGAAAATGGTGTTGTTTATCGTATTGATTATCCAAATAAAGAAAACAAACAAGCTTCAAGTTTAACAGATGCAACCACTAATTGAACTTGAGATACCTTTAATAGAGATAATTATGAATTTATTAATCAAAAAATTGTTGGTTACAATGATTTAACTGGTGAAATTCGTTTAAGTTTCCAAATTAAATCAACTAAACCAGACTTTAGTTCTGTAGTTTCTGATACTAAAGAAATTATTATTAGTGGATTTGAAACAGAATTACAAAGATTAAATAAATTAGTTGATACTAATCCATATAATATTTCATTAAATAACACTGTTAATAAACCAAATAAAAAAGCTTCAACTTTATCTAAAGATGATTTTAGTGCTTCAATTAAAGAAAATGCCGACAATACAAACGATTATAGCTCTGATTTACTTCTAACAGATGCTAATGATAATACAGGTGAAATTGGAGTTAAATACAAATTAATTTCAAATAGACAAGTAAATACTGATCAAACTGATTTGAAAAAATTAGTAAGCAATTGAAAAGAAAAATTCAATGAACAAAAAGTAATTTCTAAAGAATCAACTTCTGTTAATTTTGCTGGTTTCTTAACTAATATCGAAGAAGAGAAAAGAAGAATTGAAGATTTCTTATCACAAATTGCGCTTGATTTTGCAAATCGCAATCAATACTTACCAATTTATAATAAAAAAGATGTAATTGATTCAAAAGTAATTGTTAAATTAAACAACAATGAAACTTTAGAACAAAATCACATTAAAGTTAAAGAAAATTCATTAACTATTACTGAACGTGATGATCGTGAAGGTTATATCAAAGTAACTTATACCTTGCAATCAACTAAACCAGGTTTAGAAGGCGCAGAAATTGTTGTTAATGAAACAAGAAGTGCTAATACTAATAAATTAAGCGGTTTTAAAACTGAATTACAAAGATTAGAAGGTTTAGTTTTTGATTTTAATAATAGTGTTAGTGATAAAAATCAAAAACAAGCTTCAGATACTGCAATTACTATCAGTAATTTAAGTCAAAACGATGCTAAAACAACAAATATTACAATTAGTAATAAAACTCGTAATGATAGAAATGGTACTTTAAGCGGTACTTATAGCATTTATTCAACAAGAGATGGTTTAAATGACATTCATGTTGATGATAAAGAATTCACTATTAACGGATTTTTAACTGAACAACAAAGAGTTAATAATTTATTAGCAGATGATACAGTTCAAGCCCATGTTGAATATAAATTAGATAATCAAGCTAAAATTTTACCTTCAGAATTATTAGCTAATAAAGATGAAGTATTAAATAATTTAAGCACATATTTTGATATGAACTTAGATAATGAAGTGATTAATCAAGCTAATTTAAAAATTATCGAGTTAAGTGCTGATGATACTAATGGTTCAATTACCTTTAAATATAAAATTGCTTCAACTAAAGAAAACTTCACTGATATTGAATCAGAAAACTTCAAAACTATTACTTTAAGTGGTTTCTTAAATGAATTAGACAAGTATAAAGAAAAAGCTAAGAAAACTATTGATGCATTACAAAACATCTCAGAAACACAAAAAGATGCTGCTAAAGCTAAAGTTGAAGAACAAAACACAATTAACAATGTAAATAACATTGTTTCAAATACAACAGCAGTTGATGCTGCTCTAGGATCAATTAAAGACATTGTCCCAGTTAAAGAAAAAGTTCAATTCAAAGAAGCTGATGTAGACAAACAAAATGCATTAACTACAGCATTAGATAACCTAGCTTCATTAGAAAGCAAAGAAGACTTTGAGAACGCTGTAGAAAACTTACAAGATAAAGTGCAAACTCTTAAAGATGCTCACAAAGCATTAAACGGAGATTCAAACTTAGCAAAAGCTAAAGAAGAAGCTATTGCTGCTATTGATAAGTTAAGTTACTTATCAGAAACACAAAAAGATGCTGCTAAAGCTGATATTAATGCTAAAGAAGCTATTGTAGATGTAAATAACATTGTAAACAATGCTACTTTAATGAATAATGCTAAAGAAGCTCTAGATAAAGCTTCTAAAGCGCAAAAAACAATTGCTTACACAGAAGCTTCAGAACAACCAAAAACTAACTTTGATGCTGCTAAAGCTAATGTAGAAGCAATTAAAGATATTACTAACTTTAATGAGCCAGTAGATAAGATCGTTGATTTAACAAATAAATTAAACAATGCAACTGCTGCTCTTGATGGAAGTGCAAGCTTAGATGCTGCTAAAGAAGAAACTCTTAAAGAACTTGATAAACTTTCATACTTATCAGATCAACCATATTCAACATCTGAAAAATTCAAAGCTTCTGAAGCTATTAAAAACGCTACAGATGCTGAATCATTAGCAAAAGCTATTGAAGATGCAAAAGCTTTAAACAAAGCTAACTATAATGCAAAAGTAAGTGAATTAGATAACTTAACTAATGAATACTTACAAAGTACATATGGGACAGCTAAATCAAATAAATTAAGAGCAAAAATCGAAGAAGTATTAGCAAACTTTGCTGCTAAATCATTTGAAGATACAAATGGTGCAGAAGCTATTGCTAAATCTGAAAACTTGCTTAGTTTAGTCGATTACATCACAACAGATGTATCTAAACCTAAATTTAACACATCATCAGAAGCTTCATCATTAAGCAACATTGACCAGTTCTCAAAAGCTTTAAATGATAATAATTACTTTAACATTGCTACAAAAGATAAATCACAAATTAAAGCTGATGATGTTAAAAACTTAAAACAAATTATTTCTAATATTGCAAAGATTAACAACTTAAATGTGCTTACAACAGCGATTACAAAATCATTAAAAGAAACATCACCAATCTTAATCTGACCATACTTTGTAGCTGCTTCAGCTGCAACTTGATTAATTGGTATGTTAATCTTTGTATTTGGTAGAAAGAAATAATAAATTAACTAACGATTAATAAAGAAACAAAATCAATCAGCACTAGATAAAAATAGTGCTGATTTTTTTGTATCCCGAGTTTCCAAGTTTGACCTTTTTTAAGGGTCGTTTTTTAATCCATATATCTATAGATATATGAAGCAAAAGAA
>NZ_JAYFEZ010000001.1:0-85568 GCF_034863425.1 Mycoplasma sp. 21DD0573 | reverse complement strand
ATTAATATTTTTAGCTTCCTTAAGTATTTATTGAAAAAGGAAATTTTATGAACTTAAAAAATAAGAAAAAATGAATTCTTTTACCTTTAGGCGCAGGAGTTGCGGCTCCACTTGCTTTACTTACAACAGTAAGTGCAACAACTGAAAATGTAACAACTACAAATACAAATCCTGAAATTAATGCTCCTGAAGGAAGATTAAAATTCAATAATGCAAAGAATGAAGCAGTTAAATCACTTAACGACTTATCATTCTTATCAGATGAACCATATCCATATGATTCAGAAAAATTCAAAGCTTCTGAAGCTATTAAATCTGCTAAATCAATTGAAGAACTACAAAAAGCTATTGAAGATGCTAAAGCTTTAAACAAAGCTAACTACGATGCTCAAGTAGCTGAGTTAGAAAGCTTAACAAACCAATACTTAGCAAGTACATATGGAACTGAAAAAGCAAATGTTTTAAGAAAACAAATTGAAAATAAAATTGCTATGTTCAATTCAAAATCATACAAAGAAGAATCTGGAGAAAAAGCAGTTGCTAAAGCTCAAAACTTACTTGACTT
Source organism: Mycoplasma sp. 21DD0573 (assembly GCF_034863425.1). NCBI lineage: Bacteria > Bacillati > Mycoplasmatota > Mollicutes > Mycoplasmatales > Mycoplasmataceae > Mycoplasma > Mycoplasma sp. 21DD0573. The sequence continues at coordinate 85,003 of NZ_JAYFEZ010000001.1, read as the reverse complement.
AGTTGACTACTTAACATCAAAAGTTTCAGAATACAAATTTAATAAAACAGCTAAACAATTAGATTTAGCTAACTTAAATGAGTTTAAAAAATTATTAACAACATACGATTACTTCAACATTCAACTTAAAGACAGAAGCGACATAAAATCAGATGATGTTAAAAATATGAAACAATTAGCTCTTGATGTTTCAAAAATCAAAGATCTTAATGTTTTAGTAACTGCTGTTAAAAAATCATTAGTTAACAGAGTTCCACGCTTAGTATGACCATATGTTGTTGCTGGTTCATTAATTGCCTTCTTAAGTGGTATTTTCATTGCGACTGCTGCTAGAAGAAAAAACAAAAACAAATAATGATTTAATTTAAAGAAAATTCAGTATCACTAACATGGTACTGTTTTTTTATACTCTAATGTGTAAAATTATGCAAAAATTGTAAAAAAATAAAAAAACAGTTAAACTGATTAATTTAACTGTTTATATGATTTCTAAGCTAATTAGTTTTTCTTTGCTAATTTAGCTTTGATGTGATTGTTAGGGTTAAATTTGACAAATTTATAAAGTTTGTAGAATTCAAATGAAATTGTAAGCACAAATCCAAGCAATAATGGAATTAATCAGTAAACAACTGAGTATGATGCTTTTAAATCAATTAATTTTGCATCATTTACAAACTCAACAATATCAACATTTCTAAACACTGAAGCAAGTCCAGGAATGAATGCTGAAGCAACAACACAGATAAAGCTAAATGCTGAAGCTAAGTAAACTAAGTAGTATTTTTTAATGTTTGTTACAAAAATGCTTTTTGAAGACATTAAGTTAAGTGAGTTAATACTTGAACCAATACCTAATGTAATGAATGTAGCAGAAGATGTAAGTTTTACAAATCATTCACCTTTAATACCTTGTGATTGAGCATATAACCCAACAAATAAGTATGAAAGTAATGATACAAGTCCTAAGATTGAACTTTGGATAATTAAACTAATACCCATTCCATTTGCGAAGATACTATCATTTTTATTAAATGGTTTACGTTTCATAACATCTTCTTCATTTGGTACCATTCCAAGTGCAATAGCAGGAAGTCCGTGTGTAAGAAGGTTAATTCATAATAATTGTGCAGCTGTAAGAACAATAAATTCAGCTGTATTGATTGCATCTTTAAAGATAAATCTAAAGATGAATAAACCAAATAACATAACAATAATTTCTGTTAATGAAGAAATAAGTAAGTTTAAGATAACTGTTTTAATTCTGTCGAATGTTTCTCTACCACTTTTTACAGCGTGCACAATGGTGTTAAAGTTGTCATCAGTTAAAATAACATCAGCAGCTTGTTTAGAAACATCTGTTCCTGTAATTCCCATTGCACAACCAACGTCGGCCGCTTTAAGAGCAGGAGCATCATTAACACCGTCTCCTGTCATAGCAACAACTTGATTGTGTGCTTGTCAAGCTTTAACAATACGTAATTTGTCAGATGGATTTACACGAGCATATACAGAAATGTTTTTAACTTGTTCTAATAATTGTTCATCACTCATTTCTGCTAATTGTTTTCCATCAATTGCAATATCTCCATCTTTGAAAATTGATAAGCTTTTTGCAATTGAAATAGCAGTTGTTAAGTGATCACCTGTAATCATAACTGTTTTAATTCCAGCTGCAGTAGCTTCTTCGATTGAAGCTTTAACTGAAGCTCTAGGTGGATCAATCATTCCGATTAATCCTAAGAATACTAAATCATTTTCATCTTCAACACTAATTGAAGTTGTATCAGGTTTCATTTTTTTGTATCCAACAGCAATAACTCTGATTGAATCGTTTGATCATTGTTCATTGATGTGTGAATATTCATCAGCTTTGTTTTTTGATTTAGCAAAGATTACATCAGGAGCACCTTTTGTAATCATTACTCTACCACCTTCAGGTGTTTCGATTAATACTGACATTGTTTTTCTGTCACTATCAAATGGAAGTGAAGAAATCTTTTTGTATCTATAATAGAAACCATCTTTTGAATTGTTATTTTCAATTCCAAATCTTAAGATAGCTGTTTCAGTAGGGTCTCCAACTTCGTTGTAACCATTTTCAAGTTTTGTAACTTCTGCATCACAACAAGCAACAAATGATGCTAATGTTTGTGATTTAGCTAGGTTTTTATTATTTGGATCAGCTGCTTCAAAGAATTTAACAACTGTCATTTTGTTTTCAGTTAATGTTCCTGTTTTATCTGAACAAATAATTGATGTAGAACCTAATGTTTCAACAACAGGGAATGCTTTGATAATTGCATTTTGTTTTGTCATTCTTGAAACACCGATTGCTAAAAGAACTGTTGTGAAAGTGATTAATCCTTCAGGAATTGCAGCTACTGCAAGTGAAATACCAATGACAACAGCGTTTGAGTACACTTGAGGTTCATTTCAATTGTTTGAAATTGTGTTTGTTAAAACAATTTGTAAGATTGTTGTTAAGAACAATAATACAACTCCAGCAATTCCGAAGATTTTACTTAATTTGTTTAATTTAATTTGTAATGGTGAAAGTTGAACTTCTTGTTCTTGGATAGATGAGTTAATCTTTCCGATTTCTGTGTTAGCCCCAATTGCTTTTACAAGTGCAATTGCTCTACCATTTACAACGTATGTACTTGAGTAAATTTGATTGTATCTGTCACCTAATGGTAAAGATTCAATTTTTTCAATAGATCCGACTTTTTTATCTACAGCAAGTGATTCACCAGTTAATGATGATTCAACCACACTAAGTGAGTAAGATTCAACTAATTCAGCATCAGCAGATATGTAATCTCCAGCTTCAACTACAATTAAATCACCAATTGTAACTTGTGATGATGGAATAATAACTGTTTTTCCATCTCTTATAACTTTAGCCATAAGCTCATTAGATTTAGCTAATGCAGCTACAGCTTGATCACTCTTGATTTCCTGATAAGTTCCAAGCATAGAGTTAAGTGCCACAACTACTAAAATGATGAATGGTTCAATATATGCAATAACGATTTCACTAGTTGTTTTTAATCTACCATCAACGTGTTCTCAAATAGTAACACCAAAACTAAATGCAGCAGCAATTAAAAGAATGATGATCATAAAATCTTTAAATTGATTTAAGAAAATTAAAAAGATATTCTTTTTCTTTTTAGTTTCAATTGTGTTTAAACCAAATTGTTGATTTCTTTTAAGTGCTTCCTCAGAACTTAAACCAAGTTTTAAATCAGTTTGTGTTAAGTTTTCCATTTTTTCTCCTTTCTTATTTAATTTAACTTATAAATAAGTTAAATAATTATACCTTTTGTTTCCTATTTGCTAAATTTAATATTTTGAAGCTACAAAATACAAAAATCACTAGCACATAGACTTAAAAGTCTTTAACTAGTGGTCAATTATTAAAGGTATTTTCCTGCTTTATTTAGATTTCGATAATCCTGATAAATCTAAATTTAAAGCAATTTATTCTTATTCTTCGTTCTTGAAGTTATTAAATAAATTATCTACATCTAATGGTGACATCGAAAATTCTTCATCGTCTTCATATGAATCATAGTCATATGTTGAATATGGTTCATCGAATCTATTTATTAAATAGGCTCCATCATCATTAAAAATAGAGTATCTAATATTATTAGAATGTAAGTAGTTTTCTAATGTAGTTTTTAAAATACCAGTACCTTTACCTGTGATGAACATAATTTGGTCAACTTTACCAGTTTTATAATCAAACAAATTGTTTGTAATTACAATTAGAGCTTCTTCAGCTAATAAACCGTGTAAATCAACTACTCTCATACTCTAATTTTAATTCCTGCGTTTTTCATTATGTCTAGAGCAAAGTTGTGGAATTTATCTCCATTATGTTCAGGAGCATCATATGTATCAGTTGCATTTGAATAAACTAAGACTTTTTTATCTGAATTTATTTTGTTCAAGTAAATTTTTAAACTTAAAGCAAGTTGCATAACACAAATATCTGTGCAGCAACCTACGAGCACAAATTCATCATATTGATCTCATAATTTCATTGGAATATCGTAAAACCCATTTGTAGTATTTTTATAATAAACTTTTTGAACATATTCTTGTAATTCATGAACTATTTGTGATTCTTTATCATTAGCTAAACAGTGAATTGGATAAGTTTTCATTTCCGAATCATCTTCAGAGTGATGGTCGCATATGAAAATATTATGCTCATAGTTTTGCAACATATCTTCTATAGTAGGAATAATGTTATTTATTCTGCTTGAAGATAATTTTCCTTCTTTAGCAAAACCGTTAAGCATATCTATTACTATTAATAAACTTTTTTTATTCATCTTATTGTTCTTTTTGACAAACAGGACAGAATGATGTTCCTCTCCCATTTGGTTTAAAGTCTAATTTAACTTTTTGAACAATTCCTTCTTTACATACTAAGCAACGTTTATTAGCTCTACTATAAACTCTTAAATAGTTTTGATAATGTCCAACTACACCATTAACTGACGCATAAGTGTGAACTGTGCTGCCACCTGCTTTGATACTGTCGTCCATAATGATTTGTGCATTTTTTAAAAGTTCTTTAAGTTGTCCTTTAGTTACTTTGTTGCATTTAGTCATTGGGTAAATTTTAGTTGCAAATAAAGATTCGTCTGCATAAATGTTACCAATACCTAAAACAAGTTGTTGATCTAATAATGCAGCTTTAATTGAAATGTTTTTTCTTTGTAATTTCTCATATAAAGCATCAACATCTACATCTTTAGGTAACTTAGCTAACTTTTTAATTTCATAAACACTTCTTTTATCAGAGTTTGCAAAGTATTCAATCGATCCGAACATTCTTGGATCAACAAAAACGAAACATAAGTTGTCAGATAAATAAAATTCAACAATTATATGATTTACCATTTTCTTTAAATCAGCTAAATGTTGTTGTTCAACAACATAAAACATACCTGACATTCTTAAATGGATAACCATTTTAGAATTGTCATCTAAATAAATTGTGATGAATTTACCATAGTTTTGAATTTGGATAATTTTCTTATCAGTAACTGATTTTACAAACTCATCTAAAGGTACATTTTTAATAATTTTAGAAACATTAATTTGTACATTTTTGATAGTTTTGTTTAATATTTTTTTATTTAATTGTTCTGTGATTATAGTCACTTCAGGATATTCCGGCATTTTTACCTCCATTTTTTAGGGTTAAAAGTTTTTTAAATAAATTTACAAAAAATTTAATTTAGTATATATATTTTACTCTATAAGAGTAAAATTAAAATATGGAAAGATCAAAATATAAAGATATTTTCCTAGTATCTACAGATACTGTACCTGGACTTGGTGGTTTTGTTTCTCCTGAAACATTAGAAGAACTTTATGAACTTAAACAAAGACCTTTAGATAAAAAGATGGTAATTGTTGTAGGTTCATTAGAACAAGCTCAAGGATTTGCGCAATGAAATGAAGAAGCAAATGCATTTGCTATTCATAAATGACCTGGAGCAAATACAATTATTGTAAACGATCAAGGTTTCAGAATGCCAGCTTGCAAAGCATTTCAAGAGTTCTTAATCAAAAATGGTCCAATGTATTTAACAAGTGCTAATTTATCAGGACAACCAGCTTCGAAAACTTTAGAAGAAGCTAAAGCACAATTCCCAATGATCCAAAATGTTATTGACTTCTGCGAAGGAACAGGAACGCCAAGTACAATTTATAATTTAGATACTAGAGAAACTATCAGACGTTAAAATGTCTATAAAAAACTCAAAAATAAAACTTTTGTCAAAGTTTTGTTTTTGGTTTGCTTTTTATAATAACTGCTTCCGTTAAATAAAATTTATATATGAAATTATTTTGTGCATATTTTAGTTAGTCTGCTTGACTAACTTTTTTATTTTCCTTATTAATAATATATTATTAATAATTCTTTTAACTTTTTGTTTTAAGTGTTAAAATATTTTTGACTAAAAATAGTCCACATCATACTTAATATTTTGATGTTTTTAAATTATTAAATTTAGGAGGAAATTATGACACCACACATTCATGCTAAAAAAGGTGAAATAGCTAAAACAGTTATTATGCCAGGTGACCCATTAAGAGCAAAATTTATTGCTGAAACATACTTAGATGAAGGGTTCAAATTAGTTAATACAGTTAGAAATATGTTTATGTACACAGGTACATACAAAGGAAGACCAATCACTGTAGCAGCTAGTGGAATGGGATGTCCTTCAATCGGGATTTACTCATATGAATTATTCAAATTTTATGATGTAGATAGAATTATTAGAATTGGTTCAGCTGGATCATACAAAGCTGACTTAGGACTTTACGAAGTTGTTTTAGCATCAGAAGCTTTTGCTGACGCTGATGCATTTAGAAGAATTGCTTTAGGAAAAGAAGGAAACATTTCATTACCTTCAGCAAAATTAAACGAAGAAATTAAAGCTATTGCTGCTTCACAAGGAACAAAAATTACTGAAGGAAGAGTACATTCATCAGATATATTCTACTCAGTTGTTCCACTTGAACAAAGAATTGAAGAAACACAATCAGTTTGTGTTGAAATGGAATCATTTGCATTATTCACAAATGCTGAAGCTACAGGAAAAGAAGCTGCTTGTTTATTAACAATTTCAGATAACTTAATTACACACGAAGAAACATCAGCTGAAGAACGTCAAACAGCATTTACAAAAATGATGGAGATTGCTTTAGAATTAGCAAAATAATATGCGTGTAGTAGATATTATTGAGAAAAAACGTTTAAATCACGAACTAACAAATGAAGAAATTGAATTTTTAATTAATTCATACGTTAGAGGTGAAGCGCCAGATTATCAAATGAGTGCATTCTTAATGGCAGTTATGTTCAATGGAATGAACTCAAGAGAAATTGCAACAATGACAAAATATATGATGCATTCTGGTGAAGTTATGAACTTATCAGCTATTCCTGGTATTAAAGTTGACAAACACTCAACAGGTGGAATTGGAGATAAAACAACTTTAGCAGTAGGACCAATCGTTGCTGCTTTAGGAGCTCCAGTTGCTAAAATGAGTGGTAGAGGACTTGGACACACAGGTGGAACTATCGATAAATTAGAAACAATTCCAGGTTTCACAGTTGAATTATCAGAAAAAGAATTTATTGAACAAGTTAAAGAACACGGTATTGCAGTTATTGGACAATCTGCATCACTTGTTCCAGCTGACAAAAAATTATATGCATTAAGAGATGTTACAGCAACAGTTGAATCTATTCCACTTATTGCTTCATCTATTATGTCTAAAAAATTAGCAACAGGTTCAAACGCTATCTTACTTGATGTTAAATGTGGAAATGGTGCTTTTATGAAAAATGAAAAAAGCGCTATTGCATTAGCTGAAACAATGATTAGCATTGGTAAAGAACTTAATGTAGACACAAGAGCTGAAATTACAAATATGTCAAGACCAATTGGTTGTGAAATCGGTAACAAAAACGAGGTTCTTGAAGCTATTAGAACTCTTGAAGGAAAAGGACCTGAAGATTTCAATGAATTAGTTTACTCATCTTGTGCAACAATTTTAGAACAAGCTAAAATTGCTAAATCACACGATGAAGCACTTAAAATGGTTGATGAAGTTATTAAAAACGGAAAAGCTCTTGAAAAATTCTATGAATTTGTAAGAGTACAACATGGTGATGTAGAAGCTCTTAAATCACCTACATTCTGAAATCCTAAATACAAATTAGAAGTTATTTCAGAAGACGAAGGATACTTAGAAATCTTTGACGCTTTAACATTTGGTATTGTTTCAATGAAATTAGGTGCTGGAAGAAAAACAAAAGAAGACAGCATTGACAATGAAGCTGGAATTACATTGAACAAGAAAACAAATGAAGAAGTTAAAAAAGGTGATGTATTATTCACATTATATTCATCAAACCCAATCGATGTTGAATTAGTTAACGAACTTAAACAAGGATACAAATTCAATAAAGAAAAAGTTGAAAACAAAATTATTATTGCTAAATTACAATAATTACATTAAACACTTAATTTAAATAGTTAAATTTAAACAAAGGATAAAATGAATTACAACAAATTAATCGATCATACTTTATTAAAAGCTGAAGCGCAAAAAAAAGACATTGATAAATTAATCGACGAAGCTATTAAATATGACTTTGCTACAGTTTGTGTTAACTCAGGATGAGCAAAATACGCAGCTGAAAGATTAGCAGGAACAGGAATTGGTGTTACTGTAGTTGTTGGTTTCCCTTTAGGGGCTAACATTACAGCAGTTAAAGCACACGAAGCTAAATTAGCTATCGAACACGGTGCTACAGAAATTGATATGGTTATGGCTATCGGACGTTTCAAACAAGGGGACTACGAATACGTTCTTAACGACATTAAAAAAGTTAAAGAAGCTTGTGGAGATAAAGTTCTTAAAGTTATCATCGAAACAGCTTTATTATCAGAAGAAGAAATCAGAAAAGCAACTGAAATCGTTATGAAATCAGGTGCTGAATTCATCAAAACTTCAACAGGAACAAGCTTCCGTGGTGCATCATTGGAAGATGTTAAAATTATGAAAAGCGTTTGTGGAGACAAATTACTTATCAAAGCAGCTGGAGGAATTGCAAACATTGATGATTTAATCGCAATGTACGAAGCTGGAGCTACAAGATTTGGAACAAGTCGTTCAATCGCTATTGTTGAAGGAAAAACTTCTAAAGAAGGATACTAATCCTTTAATAATTATTAGATCACTATCATAAGATGGTGATTTTTTAATGCACTTTATTCAATTTAAGTTCAAATTTGACTAAATTTACTAAATAAATGAGGTACAAAATGAAAAATAAAGAAAAACTTATAGATTTATTTGAAGTTCACGAAATCAGTGATGATTTATTCGACTTCTTATTTAAAAAATCGAAAATGACTGATAAATTAATTATGCCAATCTTACAAGTGGGTAATGAATACTTATTTTGTGAAGTTAAACACAAGAAATTCAAATTAGACACTGATATGGGTCTGCTTTTATATACTGCAGATGGTTTGACTGATTATGAACTTAATGTAAACACAATATTTAAAATTAAAGAAGATATCTTATTTAAGAATTCATACAACATTAATCACGAAGTACTACATAAGAAAATTAGTGAGTTTAATGAATTAGAAATTCTACAAATCATTCACGATAAGGTTATGGATAATCTAAGAAATGTAAAAGTAATTCAAATCAATCGATTAAATAATCAAATTTAGTCAAGTTAAACACAAAAAATTAAAATTAGATTAAAAAACATCTTAACAACTACGTTAAGATGTCTTTGGTTATGTAATTATATTCATTTAAGTGCAATAGCTGTAATTAAGACAGCTACTAATGCAATTAATAGAACTAAAGAGAAAATAGCTAGTATATATGCTAGCCTATTTTTCTTATATCTTTTAACAGATGTTTCATCTTTAACATTCTCTTCGATTACTAAATCAACTAATTGAGTATATTTTTTCTCTGATTTGATTGTTGAGTAACCTGGTTTTTTAGCATTTTTCTTTTGTCTAGGCATCGTAACCTTCTTTTGGAGTTATCATAATAGCAAAAGCTTCAGGACCTGTGTGAACTGAAATAACACTTGAAGTAAGTTGTTCATTAACAAGTTTAATCGAGTGTTTTTGCGCTTGTTCTTGAACTAATTTATTAACTTTTTCATCTATACCATGCATTCATGTAAAAACGTAATCTTCTGGCTTATCAACTGCTTCCATTACTTTTTCAAATAGTTTTTTAATAGCGCCTGATGAAGTTAATTTGAATGAAACAAATGAAACTGCGTCATTTTTATCATATGAAAGGACAGGGTAAATACTTACTTTTGAAGCGATAAACTTTTTAACTGATGATAATCTTCCACCTGAAATTAAATATTTTAAGTTCATAGGGAGTAAGAATGTGTGTGATTTTTGATTTAGTTTAGCAAGATGATTGATAATAGATTGAACTTCTAAGCCTTGCTCACTTAGTTTTTTAGCATATTTAGCTGCATATAATAATTGAACACCTGCAAAGTGATTATCAACTACGTGAATGTTTTTATATTCATTAGACATAGCTGCAACATGATTTGGTGTAGAAGATAATTTAGATGAGATACCTAAATAAATAACTTCTTGGTTTTCCTCAGCAGCTTTTTTAACTGTGCTTTGAAGGATGTCTAATTTTGGTGATGAAGATTTAATATCAGTTGCATTAGCAAGCTGCTCTAAAACTTCAACGGGGTCAACTATACCATCTTGATAAACTTTTTTATCAATTTCTATCTGTAATGGTAAATAATAAAATCCGTGAGCTTCTGCTTCGGTTTTTGAGATTCCTGAAAAGGAATCAATAATAATACCTATTTTTTCCATAAAGTAAATTATATAGCAATTTATTTTAAAAAAAGTCTTATATATACATAATATGTATATATAAAAATATATGAATTTTTAGTAATAATTTAGTTTTATTTTTTGACTAAAATGCCTTGTACACTATGCTAAAAGTATTTTTACACGTGTATATGTATATTATATGTATATATAATATAAAAAATATTTAATAATAATTATATTTACAATATAATTATTACTATGACTAAACAAATGACAAAGATTATTTTTCTAACTATTATTACGTTAGGTTTCATATGAATTAAATGAAACAAAGAAAAGAAAGCTAAGAATACTATTTACCAAAGTAACAAGCTTCCATTCAAAGTTGAACAATTAGTTAGTGCTCTAGGTACTAAAGAAAATATTGATAACTTTGAAGTTAAAATAAGTAGACTAGTTGTAACAGTTAAATCAAACAACAAAGTCGATACAGAAGCTTTAAAAGAATTAAAAGGTGTAAGTGGAATTTTATTATCTAGTTCTAAAGTATCTATAACACTTGGTGAGTATGCTAACGAAACATTAAGACAATTAGAACAACAAGTAAAATAATGAGGTTACAAAATGAGTAAAGAACAAAACAAATATAAGATTATTCTAGATAACTTATTAGATATTTCGCAGACTGACTCTTCTATATTTACTAAAATACAAAATAAATATTTTTATGACTTGTATTCGCTTATAGGAGATAAAAACTGAGATACGTTTTATAACAATGAAACATTTCAAATAAGTGCGCTAGACAATAATGTAATTACTTTGATTGAGAAGATTTCTAATATATCAGGACCTGATAACTTGGTCTTATATTTAGAAAGCAAACTTGATGTATTGCATCATTTAAAAATTAAAGTTAATTTAGAAAACGTACAACAAGATTGAGAATACTACAAGAACAAGATTTTAAATGACTTACAGTTAATGTTACAAAAGTCAATCACACAATGAAAATTGTTAGATGACAAAGTAACTAACATTCTTGATGAAACAAATATTTGACCTTTATATATAGGTTTCCTATTTATTTCACTTAAGAAAGATGACAAATTCATTTATGCTCCTTTATTCTTAAAACAAGCTTCAATAGATTTTGTAAATGGTAAACCAATTATTAAATCAGATGGAGATATTAAAGTTAATGAAAAACTTGTATTCTTCTTAAACAATAATGATTTCAAGATTTCTATTGACGCAGAATTTAAAGACTACAAGATTTCTACTTTAATTAATAAGTTACAAGAAGATTGAAACGATTTATTTGATTTACCAGTTTCACTTAAAAATCCTTTTGAAAAAATCTCAAATCCTGAGGAAGAAATTACTAATGAAAACATTAAATTCCATCCAGGTGCTGTTTTAGGAATTTACCAACCTTGAGGTGGGTACGCTAGAAACAGAATGAAAGAGATTGCTCAAAAAGATGAAATTGATAACATCATCAAAGTTGAATTTAATAAAAACATTTATAAAGCTACAGTTGAGCATAACACATATAGAGATAACACAGGATTAATCAAGATAACAGATTCAAACTTATCTCAAGATAAGGCTATCGTTAGTTCAATGCTTCAAAACACTGTTATTTGAGGTCCACCTGGTACAGGTAAATCTCAAACAATAGTTAATATATTAGCTAACATCTTAGTAAGAAAGAAAACAGCAATTGTTGCTTCACAAAAGAGAGCTGCACTTGAAGTTATTAAAAATAGATTGGATGATTTATCTGAATTCTGTTTATTTATATTAAATACAAAGAATACAAACAGAAAATCATTCTATGAACCTATTAAAAAATATTTAGATACGCTTGAGAACTTTAGTGGAACAAATGGATTCCATCCTTTGAATGTTATTTCAGAAAGTGAAATTAACTTTATAGATGCTGCTTCTGAATATCTAAATGATTCACTTGCAAAAGATGTTTTATTAACTTACTACTACTTTGCATCACAAAAGCAAGATTTCGATCATTTAACAGACATCGAGTTTCTATTATCGCTTCCAAAAGATGTTAAATATCCGACTGAACCAACAAACCATCAAACAGCTAAAGAATTACTTAAATTAAGTAAATATAAATATTTACCTTTTGTAAAAGAATATAGAAGACTAAAAGAATTAGGTAACTTAATTGATGAAAAATTACCTACATTCAATGGTTCATTAAATGATTTAATGAAATTTGTAAACACAATTGGATTTGAGCACATTAATTCAGAACACAGTCCATTTAAAAAACTTAATAATTTAATTACAGCTTACAAAAACATTCAACCTAGACCACAAAGAATGAGTATAGAAGAAGTCAGAGACTTTGTAGCTCACTTAATAGTGGCTAGAATTAATAAATTTGACGAAAAACTTAAAAAAGAATATAGAGAATTTGCTCAATCAGTAAGAATTCAAAACTTAGAACCTTACAGATTTGTTAAAAAATTCACTGGAATGATTAAACAATTATTCCCAATTGTAGTTGCTACACCTAACACAGATTTATCAGGTTGATCTAAAGAAGAATTTGATTATGCGATCCTTGACGAATCAAGTCAGATTTTCATTGAAAATGCCATTCCAATTCTTTATTTAGCAAAATTCAAAATCTTTGCTGGTGACACAGAGCAAATGAAGCCGACTTCTTGATTCGTGCAACGTATTACAGATGATTCGATTTTCGGTAAAGTTGAATCAGTTCTAGATTATGCACTTTCATTAGGAGTTCATAATGTTATGCTTGATAAGAATTACCGTTCAAATCACGCTGAACTTATGGGGTTCTCGTCAAAAACTTTCTACCAAAGTAAACTTAACGTTTTAGATGCCGCTAATGCTTGAAATAACGAACCGATTGAAGTTTACCAAGTAGATGGTTCTTGAGACCAAAATAAAAACATTGTTGAAGCTAAATTAGCTATAGACAAAGTAATAGATAATATAGATAAATATAAGAAAATAATTCTTTTATCATTTAACGTTAAACAAAGTAATTACATAACAGAATTGATTTACAATCAATATCCATTACTTGAAAAAGCAATTCACAGCAAGAAACTTTTAATCAGAAACATTGAAAACATCCAAGGGGATGAAGCTGACTTAGTTATTGCAACAATTGCTTACGATAAGAACACAAAATTATCATCTACATATGTTTCACGTCCAGGTGGTAAAAATGCTCTTAACGTTGCGATTTCACGTGCTAAAGAAAAAATGATTATCATTAAGACAATCAAATCTGAAGATATCATTTTAACACCTGAAATATCTGACGATATTAGAGTATTCAAATCTTGACTTCAATTCTTAGAAAAAGAATCAGAACAAAGAAGAATTGAAATCAAAGAATCATTTGATCAAAACCATTATTCAATTTCAAATACTAAACTCAAGGACGACTGATTTAAAAACTTAGTATTTAATAGAATTAAAAGTGCAATTGCATATGATCCAAACTTTGAAGTGTTCAAAGATTACATAGTTGGTTCATTAGATATAGACATTGTGGTTACATACAACAAAATACCATTCAAATGTATTTCATTTGACACAATGTACTATGCAAATTCAAAAGAAAACTTCGTGTCTTTATATGATGCAGTTAAATTCTTAAAATCTAAATCATATGATGTGGAAGTTGTTACACCTATTAACTGAATTTGAATTCAAAATCAAATCGATAGTTGATTTACACCTGAAAAAACAAAAGAGTTTAAATCAACTTCAAAAGGTCAAGTAACAAATACTTACACAATTAACAAAACTGCAGAACACGAAGTTGCTAAAGAACCACAAGTACAAAATCAAATTTTAACTGCACAAATCACAGTTGAACCAATTGCTGAAGAAGTGGATGAAGTTGATTTAAATATTAATGATGAACAAATAATCGAAGCTGAAGAACAACCTGCAGAGCAAGTTGTAATTCTCTCAGAAGAAAAAGTTGAACCTATAACAGAGACTGTTGTGGAGAAAAAAATCTTTAACTTTGATTCATCTGATGAAGATGAAGAAGAAGTTATGAAGAGCAAAACTTCAGGAAGCATTGAAGAACAAAATGAACCTGAAGAAGTCAAAGACACACTTGAAGAAGAAATTGATTCAGAAGATATATTAGTTGATGAATCAAACTCAGAAAATGATAATAAAATAGAAACTCAAAATGATTCAGATATTTATGAAGAAATTTGAACATTTGGAGACAATAAAGTTTCAAATGATAATATTGAAACTGAACAAATAATAATAGAAGATATACAAAATGAAGAAGTTAATGAAGAACCTGTTGCTGTAGAAGAAACAACAATTAAAGAAGAACAACCAACAGAAGAACCATTCATTAACCAAAACGAAATTGATTCATCATTTGATGACATTTTCCAAATCAAACCAGAAAATATAGAAGAACAAATAACACAAGAATTTGTTGCTGACAGTACTGAAGAACAACAATCTTCTACAGATTCACAAGAATCAAAAGTAGATGACCTAGATTACAGTGATGAAGATGATGATAATTTTGTATTAAATTTTGAATCATTTAACCCAAGAGCTGTTACAAAAGAAGAAAAAATAACACTTGATAAAGTTGAACAAGCTGAAGAAGTGTTAAATAAGAAAAAATCTCATATAATTCATCCAACGATGCAAGATAAAACAGAAGAATGAATTTATGATGGACAATACGATGACTTTTAATAGATAGGAGAACTTATCATGACAATCGAAAAATTTTTAACATTTATGTCTAAGGACGTTAAAAGAAATTTAATTATTCACTTATTTACTTGTCACGAAAAAGAATGTGACGTTTTAGATTTAGTTGACCTTTTAAAGGAAAAACAAGCTAACGTTTCAAAACACTTAGGTGATTTGAGAAGAGACAAAGTGGTAGCTAGAACAAAACAAGGTAAAAAGTCAAAATACTATGTAACAAATGAATTTAAAAAACAATATGGTTACTTAGTTGAAGAAATTATGGAACACTCAGATCCTGCTTTACTTGACAAAATGGCTTGCAAATGTTTTGGAGATGGACACGTAATGGAAGTTGGAGAACACAATCACAACTTAAAATACGTTTCAAGCGTAAACAAAAAATAATATGCAAAAACCAATTCCAAAAATTACTTTCTGAAAATTGACAAAAGGCATTCGAATATATGGTCTTTTATCTATTTTTACAATTTTAGTAGGAGTTTTAATGCAGGTATTTTTACCTGACGTTTCAAATGATGTAATTAATGCATTGCAAAACAATACTGCTGATATTAATTTTGTACTACAAAAAGGAGCGATTCTAATAGCTCTTGCTCTTATTGCGCTTTTAACAGGTATATTAGCTATATATTTTTTAAATATTGCATCCACTAGATATGCTCAAAACATCAGAAACGCAATAATTAAACAAGTTAATGAATTTTCATTTGAAGATATTGACCATTTTACAAATGGTTCCATTTTAAATAGACTCAATATAGATGTGAATAATGTTCAAATGTCATTTAGGATGATAATCGGAACTTTTATTAGGTTACCTATTACTTTCTTATTATCACTTATAATGTCAATTAAACTATCATTGACTTTATCATCTATATTCTTAGTAACATTACCAATATTATGTAGTTTCTTTGTTTTAATCTGATTTATTAGTTTTCCTAAATTCAAACTAATGTATAAACAATATGATTTATACAATCAAAAAATTCAAGAAAACTTAAACAGCATTAGAACAATCAAATCATATGTAACTGAAAAATCAGAGTACAACAAAGTTGCATCTTTAGCTAATACACTTAAAGATACTAATATCAAAGTTAATAAGCACTTAACTTTTAACAGCTTATTAATTAATGGAATAATTTATAGCTCATTTATTACGCTTGCAATAGTCGGAACACAATTGTATTTAGGACAAAAAATTCAAATTGGAACAATTATGGCATTTGGTTCATACATCTGAATGGTTTCAGGTTCTCTAATGGGAACTATGAACGTTTTAAGTCAAATTTTAATGTCAATTCCTGCTTCAAAAAGAATTAAAGAAATTTTAAATTACGTTCCTACCATATTAGATGCAAAAGACTCAATCAAACACAATGTAATTGGTGACATTGAATTTAAGGATGTTTCATTTGCATATACAAATTCAAGTCATCAAGCGCTCAAAGATATTAATCTTAGAATTCCAGCTAATAGTTCGTTTGGAATTATCGGACAAACTGGTTCAGGAAAAACTACACTTATTAACTTGATTCCTAGATTTTATTCAGTTAAAGATGGAGCCATTTTAATTGATGGGATTAACATTAATAAGATTCAAAAAGATAATCTAAGACAACAGATTTCTGTTGTATTTCAAGATCCAACTTTATTTAAAGGAACTATTAGAGAAAATATGCTTTTTGCTAATCCTGATGCAACTGATGAGCAAATTTATCAAGCATTATCAGAAGCAAACATTTATGACTATGTCTATGGATTAGAAGATAAATTAGATCAGGTAGTAGAACAAAGAGGAAGAAACTTCTCTGGTGGTCAAAAACAAAGATTAGCAATTGCTCAATCATTACTTAAACAACCTAAAATCTTAATTTTAGATGACTCAACATCAGCGCTTGATTCTAAAACAGAAAATCACGTGAAAAATGCTGTGTCAAAATTACAAAATTGCACCAAAATTATCATTGCACAAAAGATTAGTTCAATCAAAGATTGTGACAATATTATCTTGTTACAAGATGGAAAAATCCAAATTCAAGGTAATCACGAGTATTTACTTAAACATAGTAAATACTATAATGAACTATATCAATCACAACAAAATGCAGGAGGTTTAGATGAGGTCGATGCAATCATTTAAATCACCTAATCACAATCTTAATTTAAAACTAACTAAAGAAGAAAAGCTAGATTCATTTAAGAAGTTAGTTTCTTTATTATGAAAACATAATAAAGGATGATTGCTTTTAGCTTTTACTTTAGTTATATTTAGTGCAATGGGTAATATATATAACCAACTATTTTTGGGATATGTAATAGTTGACAAATTATTGTTAGGAACAAATCCATTTAATGAAGACAAGTTTTACATAATCATTTGTGTATCTGCACTTATTTTCTTAACAAGTATTATTTGTGATTTCATAGCTAATAGAATAATGATATCTATTACCTATAAAACAATGACTAAACTGCGTTTGGACTTGTATGAGCATATACAAACTTTACCTATTAAATACTTTGACTCTAAATCTAAAGGTAATCTAGTATCTAGATTTACTTCAGATATAGATACACTTAGAATGTTTCTATCAAGAACAATAATTACAATTATTCAATCGTTTATAACTTTAACTGTATCACTTTCAATATTATTTGTACTTAACTGATTACTTAGTTTAATAATGGTTGCTTTAACAATACTAATAGCACTTAGTGCATACATTATTAGTAAAAAATCAAGCAAGTACTTTATTAATAAACAAAAAAATAACGGTCAAATGATAGGTTATGCAGAAGAAGTTATTTTAGGACTTAAAACTGTTAAAATGTATGGTCAAAGTGCTAATGTAGTTAAGAAGTTCTCTGATATTAATAACACACTAACTAAAAACAGTTTTAAATCTGAATTTATTTCTTCAATCATATGACCTTTATCAAAGAACTTAAGCAACATTGCTTATGCGCTTGTTATTATGATTGGAGCAATTGTTGTTATCACAAACAAATCAGGTAACGGAGTTGCTCTAGGATTAACAATCGGTATTGTTGTTTCATTTTCTCAATCAGCTAAAAGTTTCTCAGGTCCAATTTCAACAATGACTCAAACAGTAAGCTCATTTATGCTCGCGTTAGCTGGTTCAAAAAGAGTTTTCGATATATTAGCTCAAAAAAGTGAAATTAACCAAGGAACTATTAAATTAGTTAAAGTAATTAATAAAAATGATAAATACACTGAAGTTAATTTAAATGATAAGGATGGTTTCTATGCTTGAAAAACACAAGTAGGAAATCAAATCATTTACCAAAAAGCACAAGGTAAAATTGAATTTAAAAATGTATATTTTAAATACAATGAAAATGATGAAAACTACACATTAAAAGATATTAGTTTTGTAGCTAATCCAGGAGATAAAATTGCATTCGTTGGACCAACTGGCGCTGGAAAAACAACAATAGTTAACTTAATAACTAGATTTTACGAAGTAACTGATGGAGCGATATTGTATGACAATATACCTATCGAGAATATTGATAAACATTCTCTTAGAAAATCTATTGGTTATGTTCTTCAGGAAACAAGGTTGTTTACAGATACAATTCAAAACAATATAACATATGGTTCTGATTTATATGACGAACAAATGCTATCTAATGTTTCAAGAACAACTAATTTAGTTGAACATATAGAAAAACTAGATGATAAATACTCGACTATGTTAACTAATTCAAGTTCTAATTTATCTCAAGGACAAAAACAACTTATTTCTATAGCTAGAGCTAGCTATAAAAATCCAATAGTTTTAATATTAGATGAAGCAACATCTAATATTGATACACATACAGAATTTCAAATAGAAAAAGCAACCGATAAGTTGCTTCAAAACAAAACATCATTTATCATAGCTCACAGATTAAGCACAGTTAAAAATGCCACTAAAATAATTGTTATAAATGATGGGCAAATCATTGAACAAGGTTCTCACGATGAACTTATAAAAAATAAAAATCTATATGCTCAACTATGAGAATATGCTTCAAACAAATAGCAGGAAAAATCAATTTCTTGCTATTTTTATATATAAAAGTAGAAAACTTCACAAATCACAAAAAATGTAATTTAGAGAAGTGATTTTTAAAAAAATTAAACAAGTTATTTTGCTATTAATTAATTACAAGTAAGGTATTTTACTTTTATTCTTTAATTTAGACTTAAAAGTTTTAAATTATCACAATTAATAAGTGCTATGCAAATAGTGCTGATTTTTTATATCTTTTTTAAGTTAATTAATTAACTAAAGATATAAAAAATAACAAGACTATTTAATCTTGCTATTTGTAATATTTAAATACTGTTTATAAGCGTGTTTTAAGAATGCTTTTGACTTGTTATATGTAAGAATATTCAAAGCTCTTTTCACAGGGTAAAAATGCGCTTTTTTGACCTCTGAGAGCAGTTTCTTAGGACAAGAAGTGGTTTTAGTATCTGCTAAGAAGTAAGTCACTTCTTTTCAGTTACCTGTTTGATTAACAAAATATGTGTCAACATAAAATTTGTCTGCATAAATTGTTATATCTTTAATTGATGTTTCTTCAAAAACTTCACGATGTGCTGTATCAAGTTTTGTTTCGTTATTTTCCATATGTCCTTTAGGAAAATTTCAAACATCATTAATTTGTTTAATTAATAAAACTTTAATTTGTTTTTTGAATTGTTTGAAAACAATTGCACCACACGAATATTCAGATACTTTTTGATCCATTATTTTTGATCTTCCAATCATTGTGTAGCTAATTGTTTAAGTTTTTCAACTTTGTTAAGTTGTTCTCAAGGTAAGTGTAAATCATTTCTGCCAAAGTGTCCATAGTATGCTGTTTGTAAGAAAATAGGTTTTCTAAGACCAAGAGCATCAATGATACCTTTAGGTGTTAAATCAAATAATTGAGTTACAAAGTCAGCAATTACACTGTCTGGAATGTTTTTAGATGTACCAAATGTTTCAATCATAATTGAAACTGGTTTAGCAACACCGATTGCATAAGCGATTTGAACTTCACATCTGTCTGCTAAATTAGCTGCAACAATGTTTTTAGCAATTCATCTAGCAGCATATGCTGCTGATCTATCAACTTTAGTTGAATCTTTTCCTGAAAATGCTCCTCCACCGTGTCTTGCTGAACCACCATATGTATCAACGATGATTTTACGTCCTGTAAGACCTGTGTCACCAATAGGCCCACCGATAACAAATTGACCTGTTGGGTTGATTAAAATGTGTTTAGGTGCATCTAAGTTGTATTCTTTTAATACAGGTAAGATAATTTGTTCTTTAATGTATTTTTTAAACTCTTGTTCGTTGTAGTTTTTAGAATGTTGAATACTTAATAAAACTGTGTCTACAAATACATTGTCTTTGTCTGTGTAATCTAATGTAACTTGTGATTTCATATCAGCTTTAGCTCATTTGAATTCCATATTTTGTCTTAAGTTTTCAGCTCTTTTAACTAAAGCGTGAGCTAATGTGATTCCCAAAGGCATATATTCAGGTGTTTCGTTAATTGCATAACCGAACATTAAACCTTGGTCACCAGCACCGATTTCGTGTCCTTTTTCAACACCCATAGCGATGTCTTCACTTTGTTTTTTGATGTCTGTAATGAAACTTGTTTCTGTTGTGTAGTATCCGAGTTCTTTTAAGATGTTTTTAGCTATTTCTATAACATCAATATCAGCAGATGATTTAACTTCTCCTGCTATGAAAATATTATGCCCACTTGCCATTGTTTCAATAGCAACTTTTGATGTTGGATCTAAAGCAAGGTAAGCATCTAAGATTGCATCAGAAATTTGGTCACACAATTTATCTGGGTGACCTCTTCCAACTGATTCACTTGTAAAAAGTTTTCTCATTTTATCTCCTAATTTAATCAAATGTTTACTAATTATTCAGTCATTTATTTTGGGCTAATAAATTCATTGAAAAAGTTAGCAAGATAATTTTACTATAAATCTATTAAATAACCTCGCGCTTGCTTCTGTTTTTCAGGACAATGATTAAGAAAAATAAGGGAAATGAAGCAAAATTTTTGTTTTGAAAATAAGATTAAAATCGCAAAATAAAACCCACTATTTTAGTGGGTTCTAAATTAATCATTTATTATTCAGGTAATACTAATGTTTGTGTGTATTCTTTATTATTTTCACTTGAAACTTGGTATGTAATTGTAACTGATTTGTTTGCTTCATCTAATGTTCCATCAAGGAATTTACTATTTTTTAAAACAATGTTTGATACGCTTAAACCTTCTTTAAGTGCGAATAATTTGTTGTTTTCTCCGTTACCACCAGATGTTATACCGAAGAATGCACCTTTACTGTATGATTGTAATAAACCGTTTGTTTTAATTTTACCTTGTTTAGCATCATATGTAGTTTTAGCGTTAGCATATGTAGCTGTTGGTAACACAACGAATGCATCTTTGTATGCTGATTCAGCTTCTGCAACAGGTTGTTCTGATACTGTAGAACCAGTATCAGTTCTTGATTCCTCTCCATCTGCTGTAGCTGGTGTTGTTTCTTTAGCTTTTAATCCATTAAGAACTTGTGAGAACTTTCCATTCATTGCCTCTGTTAATTCTGTAGCTTTTGGCTCAGCTGATTTTACGAAGTAGAATACTTTTTGACCTTCTGCAACTGTAGGAACAACTGTTTCAAATTCAAAACTAATTTTTGCACTTGTTTCAGATGCATCACCTGGAATAGTTTCGATTTTTGCAACTTTGAATTTAGATGCTTCTTTGAAGTTTGCATCTAATACATACCCATATTCTTCACCACCAGCTTTTGGAAGGATTGTCATTGGTGTGAAATTTAATGCAGCTGTAACATTGTCAACTGTTAAGTCACTAAATGAAACTTCACTCATACTTTGTTTATTTAATGCTTCTAATAATTTTGCTTCGTCAATTGTGAATGCTTTTTCAACACGATATGTATTAGCAATACCAGCAGCACTCATTGCTAAAACAGGCAATTTTGTAACTTCGACTTCATCTTCTAATGATGTAGCTTCTGTGCTTCCTGTTTTGTACATAAAGATATCATTGTGTGATTTATCATCTAAGTATAAGTACGGAATAACTCTAGTTTTTCCTTCTTTAAGGTTTGTGCTTGCATCTACTACTGTAAATGCTCCTTTAACTAAATCATCACCTGTAACTGATACTTTGATTACATTTTCTAATGTTTTGTTTGTATATGAACCAGCTAAATATTTAGCACCAGCTGAAACACCTTTAGCAGTTTGAGGTTGAATTGCAAGGTTGTTTTCTTGTTCTTTATCAACTGTTGTTGACATTGTCGCTAAAACTGCTCTGAATTTTTCATATGCTTTTTCTTTTGAGATGTAACCTGCGACTTCGAAGTCTTCTGATGTAGGTTCTGTTTGACCTTCTTTTGTTGTTTTAACAGTAACTTTAGCTTTTCCAGCAAATAATAATTCTTTAGCAGCTCTACCTTCATCTGTATCTGCTTTTGATAATTCATATAAGTCAACTACTGATTTTTCAACAAGTGTAACACCTTCTGGAACATCAACTGTAAAGTCATTAATATCAGCTACGTAAGCTGTTTTCTTTCCTGTAACATCTGCATTAAGTGTTACTGATACTTTCTTTTCTTCTACTGGTGGTGTCACTGGGTCTGGATTAGGAGTTTCGTTTCCTCCGTTTCCATCTCCAGGGTTACCTGTGTTTGGATTTTGATTACCATCTTTAGGGTTAGTTGAAGTTCCTGTTCCTGGGTTTGCAGGTTGTTTTGAATCTTTATTATTGTCGCCTTTATTGAACTTTCCTAAAACTGCCATAGGAATTGTAACAATAGCTATTCCTAATGCTGCAGCTCCTAAAATGGTGAATGCAACTTTTCAAGCTCTTTTCATAATTTCTCCTTTTCAATTTCAATTTTGAAAATTGAAAAATAATTTAACTAATTTTCATTTTTAATTTGTCTAATGATTTCATCAATTTTGTATCCATTCTTAGAAACTGTATCTAAGTGGAAATGAACTGAAGGCACTTTACGTCAATCGAGTGATTTGGATAACACTTTTTTAACATAACCTGCCGCATTGTTTAATGCTTCGATACCTTTTTCTTCGTTTTTGAATAATGATACAAACACTTTCACGTGTGATAAGTCAGGTGATAGTTGAATATCCATCACTACTGGGTCTATTACATTTGAATTTGTAATATCATTAGTCACTATGTCAGCAATCAATTGATGTAATCTTGCTTCTTTTCTTTTTAAACTAATTTCGTTCATAGTTAAATTATACTTTCTTTCTTATTGAATATATATAAATATAACTATAACTATTTTATACACCTTTTACCCTAAAATGTAAGAATTTTCTTAAATTTTTGACAAAATGTGTAAAAAATAGCATCTTTTTTCACAAGATGCTAATATATTTTGGCTATTTTGATTAATTTAATTTTGAAATTTTCGTAATTTTTCTAGCTTAAAGTAAATGATTGTTCGTATACTTTGTCACCATTATCTTTGATTTTGTATTTAATTGTAAGTATTTTTGTTTCTGGATTTCAAGTTCCATCAAAATACTTGTTATCCGTAGTATCTCTAGTTGAAAGGAATTGGTCAATTGTAATTCCTTCTTTAGGAAGAAGAATTTTATTATCATCGCCTTGACCACCAGATTTAATTCCTATACCATTGAAACCTTTGTAAAGTTGTAAAAGACCATATCTGCTAATTTGATTAGCTTTTTCTTGAACCTTAGCATTTACATATGCAAATGTACCAGCTGGCTGCAATACGAATGCATTTTCGTATTGGTCAACTGGAGCTGCTATAGTTATTGGATTATCAGTTACACCATTTACTGGATTAACAGGAACCGGTTGTGGTTCTGGATTGGTTGGCGTTTTAGGTTCTTCAGATTTTTGTTCTTTCGCAGAACATTGAGCGGCGATAAGTGGCATTGATGCTACTGATAAAACACCTGTAGCAAAAAGTAAGAATTTGATTTTTTTCATTTATCCTCTTTTATTCTTTTGTCTAAAAAAGAATGTTTGTTAATTTATTAAATATATTTAATTTGAAAAAATTGAATATATTTTACTTATACACCTTTATCAAATTAAAGTAAAGCAAACTCTTTAATTTTTCACAAAATGTGTAAAAAATAGCATCTTTTTCACAAGATGCTAATATATTTTGGTTATTTTGATTAATTTAATTTTGAAATTTTCTTAATTTTTCTAGCTTAAAGTAAATGATTGTTCGTATACTTTGTCACCATTATCTTTGATTTTGTATTTAATTGTAAGTATTTTTGTTTCTGGATTTCAAGTTCCATCAAAATACACGTTATCCTTAGCATCCATAGTTGAAAGGATTTGGTCAATTGCAATTCCTTCTTTAGGAAGAAGAATTTTATTATCGTTTCCTTCACTACCAAACATACCACCAAAAATTCCTATACCATTGAAACTTCCGTAACGTTTTAAAAGACTATATCTGCGAATTTGATTAGCTTTTTCTTGAATCTTAGCATTTACATTTTCAAATGTACCAGCTGGTTGCAATACAAATGCATTTTCGTAATTGGTTGGTGTTTTAGGTTCTTCAGATTTTTGTTCTTTTGCAGAACATTGACTGGCAATAAGCGGCATTGATGTTGCTGATAAAACACCTGTAGCAAAAAGTAAGAATTTGATTTTTTTCATTTATCCTCTTTTATTCTTTTGTCTAAAAAAGAATGTTTGTTAATTTATTAAATATATTTAATTTGAAAAAATTGAATATATTTTACTTATACACCTTTGTCAAATAAAAGTAAAGTAAACTCCTTAATTTTTCACAAAATGTGTAAAAAAATAGCACTTTTGGTGCTACTTGTGAAAATATTCGGTTAATTATTCAGTGTCTTGAATTGAATCAACACCTGGTAAGTTTTGACCTTGTAATAATTCTAAGCTTGCTCCACCACCTGTTGAAACGTGTGAGAATTTATCTTCCATTCCTAATTTTTCAACAGCAGCAACTGAATCTCCACCACCAACAACTGTGTAAGCGTTTGATAATTTAGAAACAGCTTCACATACTGCTAATGTACCATTTTTGTAGTGTTCAAATTCAGCAACTCCCATAGGTCCGTTTCATACAACTGTTTTAGCTCCTTCAAGAGCTTCTTTAACGTTTTGGATTGATTTTGGTCCAAAGTCAAGTCCCATAAATCCATCTGAAATTGAACCTTCTTGAATTGTAGGTTCAACGTCTGCAAACATTTCAGCTGTAGCGTGGTCAAGTGGTAAGATAACTTTGTCTGAGTATTTTGCTAAGAAATCTTTAGCTAATTGAATGTAATCATTTTCAACTAATGAAGTTCCAACTTTTTGTCCTTGAGCTACCATAAATGTGTAAGCCATAGCTCCACCGATAATTAATTTGTCAGCAATTTCTACTAATTTTTCTAACACTAAGATTTTGTCTGAAACTTTAGCTCCACCAACGATAGCTACATAAGGGTGTTCTGGGTTTTGTAAAACTTTAGATAATGATGAAACTTCTTTTTCCATTAAGAATCCTAAGGCAGATTCAGCAATGTTTGAAGCAATACCAACATTAGATGCGTGTGCTCTGTGAGCTGTACCGAAGGCATCGTTTACAAATACATCACCTAATGAAGCTCAGTAAGCTCCTAAGTATGGATCGTTTTTAGATTCAGCTTTGTTATTTAAGTCTTCAAAACGTGTGTTTTCAACTAAAATAACATCAC
Source organism: Mycoplasma sp. 21DD0573 (assembly GCF_034863425.1). Classification (NCBI taxonomy): domain Bacteria; kingdom Bacillati; phylum Mycoplasmatota; class Mollicutes; order Mycoplasmatales; family Mycoplasmataceae; genus Mycoplasma; species Mycoplasma sp. 21DD0573. Next base: position 59,007 of record NZ_JAYFEZ010000001.1, on the reverse strand, counting down.
CACTTTCCATTTGTTTGATTGCAGATTCTAACACGTTTCCACGTGTTACAGGAACAAATGTAACTGGTTTTTTAAGTAATCTAGCTAATTCAACTGCAACTGGTCTTAATGATTTGTCTTTTAAATCTTCTTCTGTTTTTACTCTTCCTAAGTGTGAAAATAAAACAACTTTTCCACCTTTTCTGATGATGTACTGAATTGTAGGAAGTGCAGCTACAATTCTTTTAGCAGATGTAATAACACCATTTTTTAATGGTACGTTAAAGTCAACTCTAACTAAAACTGTTTTATTTTTCAAACTAAGTTCATTTAAAACTTTTTTCATTGTATCTCCTATGTAAATATAACAAATAAAATAAGGTGTATATATTATAAAGTATTAAATAAAAACACAACAATATTTATTGTTGTGAAATTTAAGGTTTAATAAAGATATACAGGTATATAACTTAAGGCTAAAATAAAGTATAAAGAGTATATATCTTTAATAACATCTTTGTAGATTGTATTGATTAATTTTTCTTTATTACCAATAAACGTAGATGAATTTATAACCATAAATCCAGATGAACATTGAAATGAAGCGTAAATTACATCATTATTAGCTCAATAACGCATACCTCTGGCGATAATGCTTGTATTTTTAATACCAAATTTGAAAAGTTTATTCATTTCTTCCATTGCTAATGGAGTAAATAATTGAAACATTTTAGTTGGATTATTAGATTTAACTTTGTAAATTTTGTTAAATTCAATGTTTTCAAGTTCTACTGGTTCTAAATCAGAAAACTTATCTCCAAAGAATGTAAAGTTTGCTTGGTCTTTTTGAGCAAGTGCTCTTGCATCGATTTTTATTAAAGCACTATAGTAATGTTCTTCGTGAATATTACCATCTTTATCTCTGTGGAAATCGACTCAATGTGCTTCTGATATATGTGCATGATATTTATTATCAATAGTAACTGTTTGAATTTCGGTTACACCTCTTAGTTCTGAGCCAGTTGGTATTCATTTAGGTTTAGTGCTTAAGTATTCATCTTTTGTAAACTTATTTGTGTTAGGATCAAAATTATGTTTTATAGATGTAGGTGTAAAGTTTTTGCCTTCATATTTTCATCTATCAATTAGAGCTTCAATCGCAACTCCATAAATATTTGATTTATGAAGCTGACTTATAATTTCTTTTTTAATTTTTCTAATAATATTTCATGCTTTAATTCAAAAACCAATAGCAACAAGTATAGATATTACAAATACAAGTGCAAAAATAATAGCACAGGTAGTAAATGCCGAAAGCGCTCTAAAACCACCATATTCTTTTGTAGCTTCTAATCCAAGAAAAAAACCAGAAAACAAGAAAGCGCCTATTGATGCTAAAAACACCCTAAGTGCATACCTATTGGTTTTTTTATAATCAACATAGATTGGTAATTGAGTAATTTCATTTACATGATTTTTAACGATTGGTAATACAGTTTGATTTGCTTTTTCATAGAATTTATCTATGCTAATAAAATCTTCAGCTCTTTTCATATTTTTTATAATCCTAGAGCAACCATATCAACATCTTTTCTAGCTTGAGAAGATGCTTGGAATAATCTAACTGTTGATAACCCCATATTTGCAGCAACAACGTTAGATGGAATTTCAAATAACATTCTGTTGAACATATTAGCTTGTGAATTGTAATTTCTTCTAGCAGCTGCAATTTCACGTTCAATGTATGTTGTTTCATCCATTAATTCAGTGTATAAAGCACTTGATTTAAGTTCTGGATAGTTTTCTGAAATAGCCATTAAACGACCGAATACTGATTGGTTTAATTTGTCTAATTCTGCAGAATTTTCAAGTGTTCTACCTGATGAAACAAGTGAACGCATTTTTGTAACGTTTTCAAAAACTTCAGCTTCGTGAATTTTAAATGATTTAACTTGTTGAACTAATTTAACAAGTGTGTCATTACGTTTCTGTAATTGAACATCAATGCTTGATGCACTATTGTTAATGTTATTTTGCATTCTGTTTAATTCATTTTTCTTTCCAAGGTATCAAAATCAACCTAAACCTAAGGGTAAACTCATTAAAATGTACATAAAAATCTTAAGTCCTGTAGATGCTTTAGCAGGAATTTCAGCACTTGATGCTGTAGGTTCAAAACCTTTTTGGTTTTGTTCTTCATTATGTGAATATAAATTTGCCATATTTAATCTCCTTTTTTTTATTTACCTATAATTTTATATAAAAATAAGTTAAATATATTGAATAAAAAATAACAAAAAAACACAACAATTTCTTGTTGTGTAATCGATTTGATTAATATAAGTAAACAGGAATGTAACTTAATGCTAATACAAAGTATAAAGTGTAAATATCAGTAACTACATCTTTGTAAATTTTTGCAACAAATTTGTCTTTTTTACCTACAAAAACCGGAATATCAATATCCATAAACCCGGATGGAGTTATAAATGAACAGTAAACAACATCATTGTTTGCTCAATATTCAAAATCTTTAGCTTTTTGAATGTTTGTGTGTTGTAAACCTTGATTGATTAATTTAACTAATTCTTCCATTGCAAGTGGTGTGAACAATTGGTACATTTTTGTTGAATTATCACTTGCAACTTTGAAAATTTTGTTAAATTCTTTGTTTTCCATTTCTACTGGTTGAAGACCATTTTTATTATCAAAGTATGTAAAGTTTGCTCTATCTCTTTCTTTAAGTTCTCTAGCATCAATTTTAAGTAAAGCAGAATATCAAGTTTGTTTTGTTTCGTGTCCGTTTTTGTTTCTTGTATTTAAAAGTCATTTAGCAACTGAAACGTGTGCGTGATATTTATCATCGATTGTAATTGTTTGAACTGGTGATGTGCTTTCTAATCGAGCATTTCGTGGAACAAATGCAGGTTTGAATGATTCATATTCTTTGAGTGCGAATCTTTCTGTTGAAAAATCATAGTTATGTCTGATTGAACTAGGTTCAAAATCATCATTTCTATATTTTCATCTTGAATCAGCTGCATTGACTGCTTTTCCATAAATGTTATCTTCTCTTAATTTGCTTGCAATAAAGCTTCTAAAAATTAAGTTTCTCTTTTTAGCTAATTTTACAAACACAAGTGTTAATATGAAACAAATAAAAGCAGCAAGAAAGAAAAGGCCTGATACAACAAGTTTAGCCATTCCATTAGCCATTCCATCGGCTATTCTATCATTTAGTTGTATAACAAAACATATCATTGCTATTGTAACAGATATAATCATACTTATAGATGACCCTAAAATTCAATATTTCATACTTTTATATTTTTTGTATAAAGGTGACTTGTAAGCATCATCTACTGCATTTTGAATAATTGGAAGTACTACTTGATCAGTTTTTTCTTTAAACTGTTCTATACTAACAAAATCTTCAACTCTTTTCATATTATAAACCTAACGCTTGAATATCAACATCTTTTCTAGCTTGAGAAGATGCTTGGAATAATCTAACTGTTGATAATCCCATAATTGCAGCAACAACTTTTGTTGGGATTGTAAATATTTCTTTATTGAACGCGTTAGCTTGAGCATTGTAATTTCTTCTAGCTGCAGCAATTTCACGTTCAATGTATGTTGTTTCATCCATTAATTCAGTGTATAAAGCACTTGCTTTAAGTTCTGGATAACTTTCTGAAATAGCCATTAAACGACCGAATACTGATTGGTTTAAGCTTTCTAATTCAGCTGAGTTTTCAATTCCTCTACCACCAGCTGCTAATGAACGCATTTTTGTAACATTTTCAAAAACTTCAGCTTCGTGAATTTTGTATGACTTAACTTGTTGCACTAATTTAACAAGTGTATCATTACGTTTTTGCAATTGCACATCAATGCTTGATGCACTATTGTTAATGTCATTTTGCATTCTATTTAAACTATTTTTTCTTTGGAAGTATCAAATTCAACCTAAAAATAGTGGAATAGACATAATAATGTATAAAAATACTTTTGCAGCTGTAGAAGTTTGAACTGCAATTTCAACGCTTGAAGCTGTTGGTTCAAAACCTTTTTGGTTTTGAGCTTCATTTTGTGAATATAAATTTGCCATTTTTCTCCTAAATTAATTGTTAATTTATTAAATACAAGCTAATATTCATCAAAATATGTAAATATTTGTTGTATTTCAACTCTATTCTAGAAAAAAAAAAAAAAACGGAAGTAAAAAGTCAAAAATCCTGAAATTATGTGAAAAATTATGAAAAAAATAGACAGATTTTACTCTGTCTATGCAAATTTAAATAACTTAAATTATTTTTCTTGGTAGTTTGATCCACCTCTGATTTTACCTTTTGTACTGTGGATTAACATTCTACCTTTGTTGTTTTTTGCTAATTCTTTAGCAAATTCGATTGCTTCTTTTTGTGTTTCAAAAGTTTTAATAGCTTTTACTCCACCTTGTCTGATAACTTTTCAGCCATCGTTGTGTTGTGAAACGTGTCAAACAGCATCTAATTCTTTAACTTCTTTTTCTTGAACTTCATTTACTTTTGCCATAATTATTCGTCAAGCTCATCAATTCTAGATTGATGTCTTCCTCCTTCAAATTGTGTATTCATATATTCATTTAACATATCTTTAGCTTGCTCAAATGTTACTTGTCTTCCACCGAATACAAGAACGTTTGCATTATTGTGTTGTTTTGCTAAATGTGCATCATCAACAGATGTAACTCTAGCTGCACGAATGTGTTTGTGTCTGTTAAGTGCATATGAAATACCTAAACCTGTACCACAAACTGCAATACCAAAATCAGGGTTTGCTTCATCTACATAATTAGCTAATTCCTTACCTTTTGAAGCATATGACACTGAAACTGAATCTGTTTCAGGTCCTAAGTCCACAACATCAAACCCTTGTTCTTTTAAGTATGATGCTAATTCGTCTTTTAATTTGTAACCTGCGTGGTCACTTGCAAGTGCTACTACTTTTTTGCTCATTAGTCCTCCTTTTAAATTTTGAACATTAATTTATTGATAAATTAATTATACAAAGTTTTAAAAACTTTTGTATTTTCAATTTTGCGAAAACTTTAGTGTAAAAATTGTGCTTTAGTTCCTTTTTGACAAAAATTACTAAATATAATGAGATGAAGACACAAGTAGATCAAAGAGATTGCTCATTATATGTGCTAGATTATTTTCACGAGTTTTTCTACAAAGAAAATTTAGATATTAATAATCTAAAATTGCAAATTCAATATAGTGCAGCAGGTATAAGTTTGGAAAACATAAAGCTCCTTGCTTCAAAAGTAAATTTGGAGCTTAATGCTTATGAAATTAATTGTGAACAATTGCTTTTGTTAGAAAAGCAAGTTTTTCCTATTGCAACAGTTATCAAAAATAATACTACGGACCATATGATTGTAATTAGGAAAATCAAGAACAATAAATTTTATATTTATGATCCGATTGATGGTGATGTTAAATTGAGCAAAAATGAATTTGAAACTAAATTCACTAACATTATTGTTGCATTTAGTAAAAACAAAAAGCAAATTGATAATGAAGGTGAAGAAAACAAGAAAAATATAAAACCAAATCCATTGATAAGTAACTCCAGAAGTTTAAAAATTTCATTATGGTCTAACTTCTCATTTTTATACTTATTTTGCTTACTCATAGAAATAAGCATCTATATTTCGTTTCCGTTCTTGAATAAAGTTATTATAAATAATATTGCTTTAAATAAAGATGATCAAATTCTTATGTTTTTAGGAATGATTTTTAGTGTGCTATTTTTAATAAATTTCACGTTCAACCTACTAACCAGACAACTGATGTATAAAATAGCAACTAAATATAAAAGTGATTTAATTAATAATTTAATAAATGAATTGAAATTTAAAAATAAGCAAGTAATTAATTTGCTAACTTTTGCAGATTTTAAAAACAGAATTATTGCACTTGATAATTTAAGTTTATTTAAATTATGTTTTCTTCCTGAATTAATTAGCACAGTTATTTCGATTGCTGTTTCATTTATTTTACTAATCAATATAAATTGAGTGTTGCTTTTAATAATTTTTTGTTATTCAGTAATTACATTGATTTTAAGTTTTATTAATAAAACTAATTTTGATAATAACTTCAATAAATTACTCAATAACTCAATTATGTTTGAAGATACCTTATTTAATATTTACAAATTAAATCAAACTTCACATAATGAAAATCTGCTTAATAATTTAAATCTTAAATCTACTTATGTGAATGAGAAATTGCATAGCGATTCAATTATTTTCAAAAATAAACAAAGCTTAATTAATTATTTAAGTTCATTTTTAAACTTTTTAGTTCCTTTATTAATTTTAATAATAGGAACTATTCAAATTTGAAATCAAAATTTGAGTGTTGTCAATTTAATTTTCTTTTTAACTGGTGTTTCTTTATTCACTAATCCAATTAGAAATATAATTCCATTAATAACTAGTTATAGTCAATATAAAAAGGATTTAGATTTGATTTCATTATTAAATTTTGAAGACTTAAAAATACCTAAAACTAGCTTACAGAAGGAAAGAATAATTAAAATTCAACTTTCTAATATAAGTTATTCATATAATTCATTAAAAGTCAATAAAGATTTAGAAATTAGTAAACTATTGATTGATTCGAACATACATTTAGTCGGTAAAAATGGTTCAGGAAAAAGCACACTCTGTTCTATATTGAATGGCTCGTGTGAGAGTTTATCTGGAATTATTAAAGTTAATGATCAAAAGCTCAATCCATTCTTAGATGAAACATACAAACAAAGAGTTTTATATATTTCAAATCAGATGCTGAATTTAAAGATTAGAACACTAGAATACCTATGTGTAAGTGATATTAGTATTTTCAAGTCAATTTTAGAAAACAATAAATTAGATAAATTAATTGATGAATTAAACATTAATTTAAACTCATCACTGGACCAATTATCTAGTGGTCAGGTTCAATTTGTTAATTTGCTTAATATATTTTTAAATGACTATGATTTATTGATACTAGATGAAGCTTTTGCAAATATTGATAAATCAATGTTCGAAAAACTAAAACCTATTATTAAAAATAATTTGCAAAATAAATTAGTTGTAGAAATTTCACACAATAATAGATATATTTTCGATGATTCTAAGGAAGTGAATATTGAAAACTTATCTTAAAGAACATAAGTGAAATTTCTGCATACTACTTATATTATTTTTCATTTTCGTAGCGCTCATTTTAGTCTTATGTTCAACTAAAGTAAATGTATATAAAACAGTTTTAATAACTGCAGAAGGTGATGATTTATATTTATACAACTTCAACATTGATAATCAAAAACTAGATACCTGTTATGTTAGTTTTGTTTATGATAATGAATTTTATAAATTCAATATCGATATTTCTAATCAAGATCACTCTGATGTTCTTATTAAAAGTGATGAACTGAAGTTATTTGTAAATGAAAATAACATTAGACAAATTCAAGTTAATTTACTAATTGATCAAACTTTATTTATCAAATATGTCTTGGGAAGTATATAAAAAAACTCCATTACAGAGTTTATTTATGATAAGTAATATTATTTCTAATTGTAAATGCTCTATAAATTTGCTCAACTAACATAACTCTAAATAATTGATGTGGAAAGGTCATTTTTGAGAAGTTAATTTTATTAGCAAACATTTCTTCATCAACTCCATTTGAACCACCAATCACAAAAGTTACATTATCAATATCTAAAAATGTTGAACCAAACTCTTCAGAGCTTAATTGTTTTCCTTGTAATGATAAGTAGATGACTTTTGAATTTTTAGGTATCTTTTCTAAAATCATTTCAGTTTCTTTTTTAATTTTTAACTGAATGTTATCTATCTTTTGTTCTTTAATTTCAATTAAATTAATCTTTGCAAAGAAGTTAATTTTCTTAACATAATCATCATATAAAACTTGAAAATCTTTTGTTAATGAACCTACTGCAACTATATTTAGTTTCATTATTTGTTTTTTCTACTTTCAATATGGAACATAAGCATTTGAATGTCAGCTGGGTTAATTCCACTAATTCTTGATGCTTGTCCAATTGTTAAAGGTCTAATTTTTTCAAGTTTTTGTTTAGCTTCTGTAGCTATGTTTTGAACTTTTGAATAATCGATATCTTCAGGTATTTTAAAGTCTTCTAATTTATTCATTTTTTGAGCATCAGATTTTTGCTTCTTAATGTAACCTTCAAGTCTTACCATGATAGTTAATTCATTTTTGTAAGGGAAGTCACCTAAAACATCAACCGGATCAACATCTGGTCTAGCTAAAACTCTTAACATTGAAACTCCATTTTCTACTCCAAGTTTTTTAGCTAATTCTGATTTAGATGATAAGTATGTGTTTTCTATTTCATTGATTTTTTCATCAATCATTTGGTATTTATTAATTATGTTTTGGTAATCTACATCAGAAACTAAACCAACTTCATTTCCATATTTTGCAAGTCTAATATCAGGGTTATCATTTCTTAATAATAAACGATATTCAGCTCTTGAAGTTAACATTCTGTAAGGTTCTTTAGTCCCTTTTGTAACTAAATCATCAACTAAAACACCAATGTAAGCATCGTGTCTTTTAAGAATCAATGGTTCTTTAGCTTCAAGTTTTCTTCCTGCATTAATTCCAGCAATAAGACCTTGAGCCGCTGCTTCTTCATATCCACTTGTTCCATTAATTTGACCAGCTGTAAAGATGTTTTTGATAACTTTAGATTCTAATGTAGGTGTAATTTGCAATGGATTCAATGCATCATATTCAATTGCATATCCTCATTTTTGAACCTTCATATTTTCTAAACCAGGAATTGTTCTTAACATTAAATCTTGAACTTCAATAGGCATTGATGTAGACATTCCGTTTACATAAATAATTGAACCATCAGCAGTTTCTGGTTCAAAGAAAACTTGATGTCTTTCTTTATCAGCAAATCTCATAACTTTATCTTCAACACTTGGGCAGTATCTTGGACCTATCCCTTCGATAAGTCCTGAATACATAGCTGATTTATCAATGTTATTTCTAATAATTTCGTGTGTTTTCTCGTTTGTGTAAGTTAAATAACAAGAAATTTGCTTATCAAGTTTAACATTTGAACGGGATGAGAAAGCTAAATAAGTATCATTAAGTTCTTCTTTTTCAACTTTTGAAAAGTCGATTGAATCAGCATAAACTCTAGCAGGTGTTCCTGTTTTTAATCTTTGTAAATCAAAACCTAACTTAGCAAGTGATTGTGATAATTTTGGTGTTGTTTTTTGATTATCAGGTCCTGAAATTTTAATTTCATCACCTCTAAGAATTCTTGAGTTCATATACGTTCCAGTTGTGATAACTAAAACTTTAGCATCTAAAATCGAACCATCTTCCATTTTGATCGCTTTAAATTGGCTATTATCGTCAACAAGAATATCCTCTGCAACTCCTTCAATTAAAGTTACATTTTTATGATTTTGTAATGCTTCTAAAATAAGTGCTGAATATTTTTCTTTATCAATTTGAGCTCTCATAGCTCTAACTGCAGGTCCTTTTGATTCGTTAAGCATCTTAATTTGAATCATTGCTAAATCTGAAAAGTAACCTTGAACTCCACCAAGTGCATCAATTTCACGTGTAATAATTCCTTTAGCAGGTCCACCAATTGATGGGTTGCAAGGCATCATAGCAACTTTTGAAAGATCAAAAGTGATAAGAGCTACTTTGTGACCCATATTAGCTAAAGCAAAAGTTGCTTCAACACCAGCGTGGCCTCCACCTATAACTATTGCTTCAAATTCTTTTTTGTTCTCTAAAATACCTTTATTATTCATAGTTTCATAATTTTAATTTATTTTTTAATTTTTAAAAATCATAAAATTAGTTTATTTTATGGTCTAAATTGATGTTTTTGATTAAATAGCGCAATTAAAATAACAAAATTAATTAAAAAATGAACAGACTTTTAAATCTGCTCATCTAAATAATTTTAATTAATTAATCATCATACTCATCGATGATTTCTTCATCATCTGATTCGCTCGGAAAATCATCTGGTTCGATGTTTCTTGTGAATTTACAGTTAGGGAAGTTTTTGCAAGCAATGAATGGTTGATTTTTCTTGTTATATCTTTTAACTAAGATACCATCATCTTCAGGACAAGTTGTGTCCAATTGTTCTAATTTGAATGTGTAAGGTGTAATTTTACCTTGTGCATTATCAAATTCAACAAGGAAGTTATCTCAGAAATCTTGCATAACTTCATTTTTAGTGATTTCATCTTCAGCAATTTGGTCTAATTCTTGTTCAACGTGTGCTGTATAACTTTCGTTAATAATATTAGGAAAAGCTGCGATTAAGTTTTGTAAGATAATTTCACCAAATTCAGTAGGATGTAATGCACCATTGTTTAATTCAACAAAACGTCTATCTTTAACAATTTGAACTGTTGAAGCAAATGTTGATGGACGACCAACTTTGATATTATCAAGCGCTTCAATAAGTGTCCCATCGTTATATCTTGGTGCTGGTTTTGTTTCGTGATCACATAAGATAAACTCATCAACCTTAACTTCTTGATCAATTTCGTAATTTGGATCAACTTGTTCAGATTCTTTACCTGTCACAACATAGTAACCATTAAATTTAATTGTTGAATAAGAATTTTTAAATGTGTATTTATCATTTACATAAGTATATTGAACACTTGTTCTAATTGGTTGCTTAATTAAAGCTTGAAGTGTTGTATCATAGATTAATTTGTAAATTCTTACATCATTATCTTCCATTTTTGGATAGTGAATTTGAACTTGTTCAGGTGTTAATGAAACATCTGATGGTCTAATGGCCTCGTGGGCATCTTGGTCTCCACTAAATCCTTTAATTTCATCAGCAATATAATCTTCACCTCACTTATTTTTGATAAATTTATGTGCATCATCAATAAACGATTGAGATAAACGTGTTGAATCTGTTCTCGGGTAAGTAATTAAACCGTTTTCGAAAAGTTTTTTAAGAATGTTTGTTGTTGAATTAGATGAAAATGGTGACTTTTTATATAAAACAGCCTGTTTGAATGGTTGAATTGCTCCAACTTTTCTATCAGAAACTTTTTTGTTAGTTACTTTTAAAACTTTAGGAGCTGACTCAAAGTATTCTTTGATTACATCAACTTCTGAACTGTAAATTCAGTTTTTTCTATCTGATTCATTAGCTTCATTATGATATGCAGCTAAAACGGGATTGTTATTTAATTTAGCATCAAGAGTAAAGTATTTTTCAGGAATAAATGCTCTGATTTCTTTTTCTCTATCAACTATTAGTTTAAGAGCAATTGATTGAACTCTTCCTGCTGTAGGTTGACCTGGTGTATTTTTAAATTTATATCTTAATAAATAAGATAATCTAAATCCAATAATTCTGTCAAGCATTCTACGACTCTTTTGAGCATTAACAAGAGCATCATCAATACCTGTCGGATTATCTAAGGATCTTAAAATAGCATCTTTAGTAATCTCATTATATTTAATACGTGAGTATTTTTCTTTGGGTATTTTTAAATAATCAACTAATTGGTACCCTATAGCTTCTCCTTCACGGTCAGGGTCAGTTGCTATATAAACGTGTTCTGCTTCTTTTGTTGCTTTTTTAAGCTCGTTGATAATATTTTTCTTTGTATTATCAGCTGTATAAAGAGGTTCCCAAGTATCAAAATCGATACCTAATGAATAAAGACCAGAAATCTTCATTCTAAGGAAATGACCTACAGATGCAATAACATTGTATTCATCTCCAACATATTTTTGAATTGTCTTAACCTTTGTAGGTGACTCGACAATAATTAATTTTTTCTTCAAGGTTGTTGCACTCATAATGGAAAATATATACTTTTTTTAGAAAATCAAAAGCATTTAAATTATTCTGCTTATATTAATTATTAATATTTTAATAATTAGGAAATGTAAAAATTTTTACATCACACAACAATAGAGCAATCTTTTAAAACTTTAGATTTTTTATGTGTTAAAATATACTAACTATGGAATTAACTATGTATAACTCTTTAATGCAAATTAAAAATAAGCACGATGAATTAGAAAAATCTTTACAAGATCAGGAAATAATTTCTGACATTAAAAAATACACAAAAATTAATAAAGAAATTAACTCAATTAAAGATATTGTTGAAGCATTTGATAAATACCTTGAAGCTGAAGCTAACTTAGCAAATGCAAAAGAAATGTTAGGTGAATCAGATGAAGAATTAGTTGCTCTTGCAAAAATGGAAATTAATGAAGCTGAAAAAACAATGGAAGATTTATCTGAAGATCTTAAAATCTTAATTCTTCCTAAAGATGAAAACGATGAAAAAGACGTTATTGTTGAAATTCGTGGAGCAGCTGGTGGTGATGAAGCTAACATTTTTGCAGGTGACTTATATAGAATGTACACAAAATGAGCTTCACAAAATGATATGAAAATCACACTCTTAGATGCATCAGCATCTGAAGCTGGTGGATTTACTTTGGTTACATTTGCTGTAAAAGGTGACAGACCATATTCAAAACTTAAATTTGAATCAGGTGTTCACAGAGTTCAAAGAATTCCAGCAACTGAGACTAAAGGTAGAGTCCATACTTCAACAGCAACAGTTACAGTTATGCCTGAAATCGATGATGATATTCAAGTTGAAATTAAATCTGAAGAAATCAGAATTGACGTTTACCGTTCATCAGGAAACGGTGGTCAATCAGTTAACACAACTGACTCAGCAGTTCGTATTACACACTTCCCAACTGGAATTGTTGTAACTTGTCAAGAAGGTAAAAACCAAATTCAAAACAGAGAAATCGCAATGAGAGTTCTTAAATCAAAACTTTACGACATTGAGTTACAGAAAAAACAAGCAGAAGAATCAGGTTACAGAAAATTAGCTGGTTCTGGCGCTAGAAGTGAAAAAATCAGAACATATAACTATCCTCAAGATAGAGTTACAGACCATAGAATTTCATACTCTACAAGTTTACTTCCTGTTATGGAAGGAAAACTTAATCCTATTATTGATGCATTACTTACAGAAGAACAAAACGAAAAAATCAAAGAAGCTGGAATTTAATGCCTACAAGAGAAGATTTATTATTAGAAAAAAGAAGATATGGTTTAGAACAAACTGTATCTTCTTTTGAATTAGAACAACTTCAAAAAGGAATGCCGGTTCAAAAAATAATGGGTTATGTTGAATTAGCAGATGTAACTATTGATGTTTCTAAAAAAGTTTTAATCCCTAGATACGAAACAGAAGAACTAGTTATATTAGTTAATTCAGAAAATAAAAAACAAAATTTAGATGTTTTAGACTTATGTACTGGTTCAGGTTTTATTGCAATTGCTCTAAAAAAAGCAAATCCAACTTGAAATATAACTGCATCAGATATAGATTATGAAGCAATTGAGCAAACTAAAATAAATGCACAAAAAAATGATGTTATGATTAACATCATTCAATCAGATATGTTTGAAAATATCAATCAAAAATTTGATTTAATTGTTTCAAATCCACCTTACATTCAGGAAACTGAAATATTAGATAAATCAGTCACTGATTGAGAGCCGCTTCATGCATTATATGCAAAAGACGATGGATTTTATTTTTATGATTTAATAATTAACAATGCAGAAAACTACTTAAAACAAGGTGGAAAAATCTATTTTGAAATCAATCCATTTCACATTAAATATTGAGAAAAATTACAAGAAAAATATAAAATTACTATACATAAAGATATGAGTTCTAAAAACAGGTTTGCTGTTATAGAATTTGACTAAAAGGAGAAAAAATGAAAAAAACAGTATTAATTGTTATTGATGGTTTAGGTTTAAGAGAACAAACACAAGGTAATGCATTTGCATTAGCTAACACACCAACATTTGATAACTTATTTGCAAATTATCCAAATTCACTTATTCAAGCTTCAGGTCAATATGTAGGATTACCAGCAGGACAAATGGGAAACTCTGAAGTAGGACACTTAAACATTGGAGCTGGAACAGTTGTTTACACAGGGCTTTCATTAATTCAAAAATCTCTTGATGATAATACATTTAAATCAAATGAGGCTTTTGTAACTGCGTTTGATGATGTTAAGAAAAATAATTCAACATTGCACTTAATGGGGCTTTTATCACCTGGTGGGGTTCACTCACTTGAAAATCACTTATTTGAATTAATTGAAGCAGCACACGAACATGGAGTTAAAAATGTTTTAGTTCATGTTTTTGGAGACGGTAGAGACGTTGCTCCTAAATCAATTATTCCTTCACTTGAAAAATTAGTTGCATTATGTGACAAATATGGATACCACATCGCATCTATTTCAGGAAGATTTTATGCAATGGATAGAGACTCAATGTTTGATAGAGTTGATAAAGCATACGATGCTATTTTAGGTTTATTAGATGTTAAATTTGACAATGTAATTGATTATGTAAACAAACAATATGCAGAAGGAATTACAGATGAATTCTTTGTACCTGCTATTAATGAAACACTTCCAAAAAGTAACTTTGTAAAAGATCACGATTCAATTATCTTCTTTAACTTCAGACCTGACAGAGCAAGACAATTAACACACTTATTTATTGGTTCACCATTATATCCAAACAAACCGGCTCATCCAGTTGTAATTAACAAATTTGTTTCAATGATGAAATATGAAGGAATTGACACAATTGTTGCATTCAAAGAAATGGAAATCAATATGCCAATTGGTAGAGTTTTAGAATTAGCTAACTTAAATCAATTAAGAATTGCTGAAACTCAAAAATATGCTCACGTTACATACTTTATGGACGGTGGAAACGACATTGAATTTAAAAATTCAAAACGTATTATGGTTGACTCACTTAAAGTTGAATCATATGCTGATGAACCAGAAATGTCTGCAGAAGGAATTACAGACGAATTATTAGCAAACGCATTAAATTATGATGTAACAATTATGAATTATGCAAACCCTGATATGGTTGGACACACAGGGAACTTAAAAGCCGCTATCAAAGCAGTTGAATTCTTAGATTCACAAATTAAAAGAGTTATTGAATGAGCTGAAGAGAATGATGTTACAGTATTCATCACAGCTGACCATGGAAATGCTGAAATCACAGAAGATGAAAATGGTAAACCAGCTACAAAACATACATCAAGTCCGGTTATGTTAATTTGTACAGATAAAAACGTTAAATTAAAAGATGGAAAATTAGCTAACGTTGCACCTACTGTTTTAGATTACATCAATATTTCTAAACCTAAAGAAATGGATGAAGAATCTTTATTAGTTAAATAATTAAATTAAAAAAGTTTAATTAACTACTCTATTGTTATGTCTATAATTAGATATACTCAGTAAGCTTAATAAAACTTTTACACCTATATAAAGCACTTAAAAGTACATTTACTACAAATCTTAAAGGTACTAAATGTACTTTTTATTTAATTAAATTAGTTAATTTTAGTGCTTAATCACACTAACAAAAACAGAAATAATTCATATAAAATTTACACACAAAAATAGAATAAATATTTTGATAAATAAAAGATAGATTAAAATAAAATAAAAAGACTTATAAAATAAAATTTTAATTTTATTTTAGTCATAAATAAAAAGAAAGGATGATTATGGCTGACAAAAATAGAAAAAGAAAACTCATTATTGGTCTAATACTTGGTGGTGTTGGTGCTGCAGCATTAATTGGTACTGGAGTTGGATTAGGATTAAGCAAAAAAGAAGCCCCCACTCCTGCTCAACCAGTTGACAAGCAACCTTCTAAAAATATTGTTGCTAATTTATCAAACTTAACTCAAGCACAAAAAGATGCAATTTATAAACAAATTAATGATGCTGCTGATAAAACTGCAATTGATAATATTGTAAACAACTCAAGAGACTTAAATGAATTAGCTGCTAAATTAAATGAAGCTAATGAAAAACAAAAATCTGAAGCATACACAAATGCATCAGCTGAGCAAAAACAAAAATTTAACGAAGCTAAAAAGTCTCTTGAAGATGCTATTGCTGCTAAAACCGATTTAACTACACCAGTAGAAAACAAACAAAGCTTAATTGATGCATTAAATGCTGCTGAAGAAAAATTAAGTTCATCTACTTCATCAGAACAACCTACTAACCCTGGAAATAGTGATGGTGGAGGAAGCAATGAAACCCCAAGTAATTCTAATGGAGATGGAGGTTCATCAACTGAACCAACTGATCCTAATCCAGGAACAGGAAATGGTGATGATAATGGTACACCAGATTATGAAGAGCCAGAAACTGGAGAAGAAACTCCATCACAACCTACTACATCAGAAAGAATTCTAGAACCTGAATATCCACCAGTTGATATGTTAAGCGAAGAAGAAACAAACCGTTTAACTGAAAATGCTAAATTCACAATCACAAACCAAGGTTACTTCCCAGAAGAAGGTAAACCAGTTGTATTACAATTTGTCGCTGGAAAAGAAGAATTAAAACCTGAACAATTCAAATGATATTCAAATGATAGTGAATTTAGTGTTACTGATAAAGGTACTTTAGAAGTATTTAATAACCAAATCGGTATTGATTCTAACTTCCAACTTGAAGTTATCGGAACATACAATGGTAAAAAATACGTTAAGAAACTTAATGTGGAAATGGTTTACAAAGTTAACCCATTACAAAATGTAAAATTAACTGCATCAAATGATGGATTATTAATAAATAACGCAGCTACAGTTACAGCAAGTAATGTTGATGGTGTAGATTGAACTAACTCATCTTGATACAGATATACAACATTAATTGAAAATGAACATTCAGCTACATTAAATGTAAACAGAGATGGAGACTATTCATTAGTAGTTAAAAATTCAGCTGGTGTAATGTGAAGATTAAAACCAGTTACTATTTCAGCATTACCACTCGCAAATAATACTCAACCATTCAGTTCATTACTTTCAAACAGATTAGACATTGTTTCATATACAGATAAAATCATTGAAAGAAAAACTAGACCTTCAATCCAAAAACAAGTTTACGATACAAAATTAAACCAAATGTATTCAAGTTATGGATTCAGATACCCTGGATACGATTTTAACTACGAAAAAAATGGTTCAAGCTTTGCCGATCGCGCTTTCTTTGAAGTAAATGGTCAAAAACTTAGTATGGGTGAACTTGTTTACAACGAAAGAGTTGAAGGTGTTATTGGTATAGATGGGTTCACAGGTGAAGGTGCACGTAAATATAGTGATGCAAACTTCATTAAAGAAGAAATAGCAAATAACCGTCTTAAAAAACACCCTGCTGCAGATAAATGATTCGAAAGAGTAGTTACAGACGAAACTCAAACAGTTACAAAAGAAATTTCAATTAACACATCAATGACAGGATACAACGTTATTGGTTTATATGCTCCAGCTGGAGAAGTTATTGAATTTGAAATTAGTGAAGACACATACAAAATTCTTAAAGAATTATATGGAACACCAAATGAAACTACAGGTATTTACAGTGAAGTTCCATTTGATTTCTATGTAAACAAAAGCTACTGAGACAACTACCCAGCAGACAACACAGGTAAAATTTCTAACCGTTACCCATTTGTTCTATCAAGATTTAGATTTAGATTTAACGAAATTGACCCAGCCACAAGAAGAGTTAAAGTTGGTTCACCATTTGGTGGAGCATTATCAATTAACGTTGGTGTAACTCTTAGAGATCAAAATGGTAACCCTGCTCCATTTGACGTTAAAGTTTATAATGCAGTTGAACAACTTCACTACGTTTATGGAAAAACAACAAAAGCAGAATGAGATGCACAAATGGCCGCTGTTAAAGCAGGTACAATTAATGCACCTATTATGACAATTCAATCAAACTACACAGGTATAGCAATTCCTTATACATCATCAAGTGCTATTGCTCATGTTAAATTTGATGATATTATCTTCCCTGAAGAAAAAATGCACAAATGAGACAGTTTCTATGAAATGTCATACTTATGATACGACTACAATTCACCTAAGTTAGCACTTAACTACTGTGATGACGTTTGAGGAGGAGCTGGTGCTTGAGGTGGTGGAAACAACCTTTGAGCTGCAATCGGATGAGCATCACCTTACTTAAAAGGAGCTTCTGACTTTGGATTTGATGATTGAGGAAACTACCACGAAATTAACCATAACTTTCAAGCTCACCAAGATCCATTCAATGTAAGAGACCACGGATGAACAAACATTCCATCAGTAATTAACTTATCATTTATTAATGATAAAACAAGACTTCGTGGAATCACAAACCCATCAGGAGACTTTGATGTACACTGAGCTAGATTAGCTAACTCATATTCAATTAACCAAACAAAAGCTGACTGATACGCACTTTACTCAAATATGATTTACACATTAGGACCAGTTAACTTTATTGAATGAGTTAAATCGTCAGGAAGAAATGGTTTATACGATAAGAAATTGAAGACAACTTGATACTTATCTAAATACTTCAAATTAAACTTCTACTACGCATTAAAACAATACGCAAGCACAATTGAATCATTACAACGATCAGTACCAACAGTTGATATTGCAAACGACCATAAACCAGAATTTGATGCAGCTATGGCTGAAGCTAATAAAGCTGCAGCTGAATTTGAGAAAGTTCAAGCTGACTGAAAAGACTGAAGATTTGAGGGAAGTAAAGAAATTGATCCTAAAGGTTACTATGGATATAATGATTCAGATAGACCTCGAAACTTAACAGAAATGGATAAACAATGAGCTCAAAAAGAAAGAGACGCCATTGCTAAATTAAGAGCAACTGGAGATAAAATTAATGAGCTTATGGCTAAATATCCAGATCAAGAAAACATCGAAAGAATGCTTGATATGTTCCAATGACCATCATTCGATTTTGTCGCTAACATTTATGCTTGTGGTCAATTCTTATACAACAGTGAACTAGACAGATTTGAATATACTTCAGATACAGCTCCAGCTTACCAAATTTCAGCAGGACAAGACTTTACATTTGACTTTGCAAATGGAATTAACTCACTTAACTCTAACTTTAGAATTAAAGAACTTAAATTCCCGACAAGAACAAAATTAGGTGGAAGTTTAGAATTTGATCCATCAGATCCTACAAGAATGAAAGTTATCTATAGAGCAAATCCAGATAAACTTGCAGAAATTGATGAATTTGATATGGAAGTTATTCCAGCTGACTTTGAAAACAAACCAAAAAGATATGTACCTGCTTACAGATACAAAATTAAACTTAGAAACGTAGTTAACCGTCCAGTCTTAACAACTTACCAACTTACAGATGGTCAAGTTAAAGGGTTAAGAACAATTTCACAAATTATGAACTACATCAAAACAAATAACATTCAACCAAAAGATACTTTAGTTGAAGACTTTGAACAAAGAAAACTTCAAAATCCATTTACAGGTAAAAAACAATTAGTTGAATCTAAGGCAAAATTCATCGCACCTGAAACAGGATCATATAATATTAAAGCTTACTTCTCTAACTGAGGATACATTAAGATTGGCGATGCATTCGAAGGTGAAATTAACTCAACAAATAATGCACTAAAAGATTTTGGTACAGTAACATTACAAAAAGGACAAGTTTACGACCTTACAATCGCGGCTTGAAATGATATTGCATACCCAAGAAGAACATTCTGATTGGAAAAAATCAATGATACAGGTTCTAATACAATCTACGAAATTAACAACTATGCATTAAGTCCATATCTTCCAGCAGATTGATACGATACACCAGAAAAAATCCAAGAATTATTAACTGGTAAACAATGACAATACAAACCAAGATTTATGCCTACTGATACTAAGAGTGACCTTCAAATTACAAAATTCGCTGGTTCATCTCAAGTTACAAACCCTGTTGCATTAAGCATTAGAGGGCCTTCAAACCGTTATATTAATGGTAATACAGAATATAAAGCAATTTACGATCAAATTTACGACACAAAAATTGAAACTTGACAAACAGATAAATTAGACTTTAATATCAAGTTCCAAAAACCTGCTACATTAAGCTTTATGGATATTATTGCTAAAGCTGACTTCCAAAAACAATACCGTCCAACTCATTACACAATCGAACTTAAGAGAACTGAAAAAGTTGAAGTATTCGAAGGTGAATTTATTGATATGCCAGTTGTGTTCAAAACATTAAACTTTGTAGTTGACCCTACAAAAGATACAGAAGGTCTTCCATTAACTAATAGATTAGACTTTGGTGCTATTTATGATGGAATTGAAGAAGTTCACATTACAACAATGAGAGAACCAATCAATGACGACGAAAAAACAAGAAAGCTTAAAGTTACAATCATTAGAGAAATTAAATTTGGTCTTGATACTCAAAACAAGAGAGTATTACCAATTAACAACTCTGGAATTCAATTCTATGGAACATCTTGAGAATTTTTAACAAACGAAAATGATCAAATCAACAACGCAATCAATGGTGTTTCAGCTAAAGTTTCAAAAGCTAACGAATACTTTGAATTTACATTCAACTCAGACGCTATTGACTTATTTGGAAAAACAGGACCAAATATGTCATCATTTGACGTATACATTGATGATGAATTAGTTCTTGAAAATGTTTCAGCAGTTACAACTGAAGAAACATACAACCACTGTTTATTAACATTATTTACACCTGAAAAATATGACTTAACAAAAGATCACAAAATGAAGATTGTAAATAAAGAAAATAAACCATTATTCTTTAACTACATTTTAACCAAATAAGATGTAATCGCAAAATTTAGAAGATACCTTACGGTGTCTTCTTTTCTTTTACTTTTTTGGCAAAAACAAAATAAAAAAAACCTTCATCACTAGGATGAAAGTTTAAATTTAAAAATTATTTATTTACGTTTTCTACGTTTTTTGTAGAAGATAAATCCAGCTCCGGTACCAATTAATGCAAGTAATCCTGATACACCACCTGCAATTGGACCAACTAAGTTTGAACCACTATTTGTGTTTTCTTTTTTATCTTCTTCTTTAGTAGGGTATTCAGGTTTAGTTTGTGGTTTAACTTTACCGTTAAGAGCTTCTGTAGCTTTTTGAAGTACAACTAATCTTTCAGATAAATTAGGAATTCCTGTAGTAAAGTCTTCTTTTTCTTTAATTTCTTCAAAAGCAGATAATGCATTATCAAATGCATCTTTAAATTGTTTATCAGCTTGAATGTATTGTGTTGTTTCTTTCATCGCTTTAGCATTCTCAACAACATCAAATGCACTGTTAACTTCTTTTACATTATTTTTAATGTCTTCAAACTTAGAAACTTCATTTAAGCTGTTTACTGTCTTTTTAGCAGCTTCTTTTTGAGTATCCGATAAGTTTGAGGCATCTTCGATAGCAGTAAGCGCTTCTTCTTTAGCTGTTTTTAATCTATCATCACCATCAAGAGAATCGTGAGTTAATTTTAATGTATCTAACTTGTTATCTAAGTTAGGATATGGTTCATCAAAGTCAAGTGTTGTTGTTAAATCGTTTAAACCAGTAACTGCATCATCAAATACATCTTGATTTGAAGCTTGAGTGTATTTGGTTTCTGATTCAAGTTCTATAGCAGATTCAACTTTAGCAATTGCTGTATCAATGCTTGAAGCATTTGAAACTACTTTATCAATTTGTGCTTTACCAGATTTAGCTTCTACTAATTTCATAGCTTTTTCTTTTTGAGTTTCCGATAATTTAGGTAATGAGTTAATCTTAACTATAGCATCTTCTTTTTGAGTTTCAAGTAATTTTTCTTCAACATCAGCAATTGATGTTTTAGATTCAACTTCATTTTTAGCAGGATCTTTTTGAACTGATGTTAAGTTTTCAAGTGCATCAATAGCTTTAATTGCTTCAGCTTTTGCAGCATCTAATCTATCTTTACCATTTAATGAACTCTTAGCTTCAGATACAGCTTGTAATTTAATATCTAATTGTTCAAATGGAGTTTCAAAGTCTGTGTAGCTTGATAATCCATCTAATGCAGTTATAGCATTATCAAAGTTTATCTTAACATCATCTGATGCTTGTTTGTATTGAATTTCTTCTTTTATCGCAACTTCATCATCAAGCGTTTCAATACCACTGTTAACCTTTTCTGCCTTAGCAACAATTGCATCAACTTCATCTTTAGTTGCTTTTGAGTTAATTAAAGCTTTAACAACTGGTTTTTGCACATCATCTGATAAGTTTGATAATGAGTCGATTTTATTTGATGCATCTTGTTTTTTAGCATTTAATAATTTATCAGCAACATTAGTGATAGTTGTTTGTTTTTCAACTTCAGTTTTTGAGTCTCTTTTCTCATCATCTGATAAGTTAGGTAATCCATCAATAGCAGATTTAGCAACAGCTATTGCAGTATCTAAGTTTTGCTGACCATCAAGTGTGTTGATTGCATTATTAAGAGCTTCTATTTTTTCTGTGATATTAGCAATAGGACTTGTTGTAAAGTCCGTTACTGTTTCTACACCTGTTAAGTTGTCAAACGCTGTTTGAGCAACTTGTTTTTTATCTGAATCAGCTTCTGTGAATTTTGTTTTTGACTTAACATCATTAAATCTTTGAACTTGTTCAATTGCAGCATCAACATTTGTTGCGTTTGTAACAATGTTCTTTGCTCCTTGAACTGTTGTAGCAGCATCGATTTGGTTATTTGCTTCTGTAATTTGTTCTTCTAATAAGTATGTTAATTTAGTCAATTCAGATTTCGCAGTTTGTCTTGCTGCTTTTAATTCAATTAAAGCATTATTAAGTTTTTCAGCATTGTTTTTAATATCTGTAACTTCTGAAATTGAGTTGGCTGAAGTTATGCTATTTGCAAAAGCATCTTTTTGTTCATTTGATAATTCACTTAAATTAGAAATGAAAACGTTAGCTTGTTCTTTTTCTTTTTTAAGTCTGTCTAATCCATTCAAGTTACCTTTTGCATTCTCAAGAGCTATAACATTTGCATCAAAATTAGCAGGTAATGTTGAAAAATCAGTTTGTGATTTTAATGGTAATAAACTGTCCAATATAGTATCAAAGTTTGTTTTTCTAGAACCTTCAGCTTCAGTGTAGTTTATTGTTGATTTTTCATATTCAGCTTCTTTAATTTTTGGAAGTGCATAATCAACTTTTGAATAGTTTCATTGAATTGCATCAATTTCAGTTTTTGTAGTTTTATTATTAATTAATTCAGCTGCTTTTTCTTTTTGGGTCTGTCCTAGATTAGATAATGAATTAATTTTGTTGATTGAATTTTGTTTTTGAGCTTCAAGTAATTTTAAATTAACTAAATTAATTGTGTTAGCAGCATTGATTGCATCTTGTGCAGCTTTTATTCGTTCTCCAGTTAAATTAGTTAATTTATTCAACTCATTTAACGCAGTTGTTCTTGCAGATGATAATCTAGAATCACCATCAAGACCCTTGATAGCGTTTTTTAAGTCAACTGTTAAGCTATCAATATTAGAAATTGATGTTGTAAAGTCTGAATTTGATTTGATATTGTCTATTGCACTTTTAGCAGAATCAAATGTTTGTTTTTTATTCTTTGCAGCTTCTGTATATGCTGGTTGATTTAATTTCGAATCAGCAATTGAAAGTTGTTCTAATGCAGCATTTAATTTTGTAGCATTAGAAACAAATAAATTTACATCATTTACAGTTTGCGCATTACTAATAGAGGTTTTAGCACCTGGTTTTTGAACATTATCTGATAAGTAAGTTAATTTATCAATATTTTTGTTAGCTTCTGCTTTTGCAGTATCTAATCTTCTTTGACCATCTAAGTTGTTTTTTGCTATCTGCAAGTTTTGTATTGCAGTATCGATATTCTCAATTCCTCTATCAAATGAATTTGAATTTTTAACTGTATTAGCAACTATTTCTGCATTATCATAAGCTTTTTTAAGATCTGTCGATGCTTCTATATAGTTAATTGATGACTTTACAGAATCAAAATTCTTGAGTTGAGCATTAAAGTTGTTTAATTTAATTACATTTGAGACTATTGAATTCATCGCAACTCTATTTGCACATTGTTCAACTGAAGTTTTTGCACTTGATTCTTGTGTATCAGTTAAGTTAGATAAACTATCAATTGTTTGATTAATAGCTTGATGTTCAAAATTATTTAATTGTTCAACTGCATTTTGCAATGCAATTGCGTCTGCATAAGATCTTTTTTGGTTAAGTTCAGCAACTTTTTGATCAATAACGCTTTGCTCTAAATATTTAGATGACAAAATAGATTGTCTAATTGAATCTAAATTAGATTGTCCATTTAACATCGAAATAGCAGATTGCATACGTTGTTCAATATCATTAACATTTGTTTCTTGAATTTCTGAAAGTGTTAATTGCTCATTAATTTCAGTAATTAATTGATCAATTTTAGTTGCTCAACCACTATTATCGAGTAAGTAATTGATTTGTGTTTTTTGTTCTTCACATTTTTGTAATGCAGATCTTAATCTTTCTCTATATAAGTTTTGATCATGTTGTTTTTTTAAGTCTTCAAGTGATTTAATAATTTGAGCGCATTTATCATAATGAGTTTGTAATCTGTTTTTTAAATTCGCAAAATCAATAGTTGCATCATTATTAATTGTTTCTTTAATGATAACTTGAATAGATTGAATATTTTCGTTTAATTCTGCTTTTTTATCTTGGTAGTTAATTTGTAAATTATCTAAATCTAAGTCAGTAACTTTTTGATTGAATAGTCACAAATAATCCTGAAGATCATTCAAGATTGTTTTTAATCTAGCTAATTTATTTTTCTTCTTGATGTAAATATTAAGAACATTTTGATATTCAGGTAATTTAGGAATTGTTGTAATTGCATCTTGAAATGCTTGATAATTATCTTCTGATAATTTAGATTTGTCAGCAGTTGTTATAAAACTTAATTGAGAATTTCTAAATGGAACTGATGAATTAAATGTTTTTATATCTGATTTTAAAGCTTCATAAGCATTTTTTAAGTTTGTAATTTTATTTTGAACTTCAGTTTTATCTGAATCAAATAAATTAGCTCATTCACCTCTTTGGTCAGTCATTGGTTGAATGATATATGAATTAGCTACACTTACAATTTCATTTTGAATATGAAATCTAATGAAATTTTGGTAAGTTGTATTAGCAAGAGTATCTGAATATGCCACATAACTTCTCCCTATGCTAAGAAGTTTATTTACATATTCTTCATTTCTAGAAACTGTAAGTCTCCCTTCAACATTTAAAATTCTTTTTGGAGTTGGATAGTAAATGTTTGTTGGAGTTTCTTTATAGAAAACTAATTTGATTGAATCGTTTAAAACAAATTTATTAGCTAACTGAATTCTTGTATTTGTATCAGTTATCTTTTTCTTTTCTAAAAGATTATTACCTTTGTAAACTTCAACAAAGTAATCTTTCATAGGTTGGCTTAATTCGATAATCGATGTATTGTCAACTAATTTAGTAACAGGAATCGCATTTAATTGTCTTCCTAAAATTCCACGGTTAATTACTCTTTGACTATACATATAGTTTTTACGCACTATAGCCAATGCAAGAGCATCTCCAGGGAAGTCCATTGGTACAATTCCTAAATGTTCTCATTGATCTTCTTTTTCTTTAAGTTTTTTAACAAGTCATTTATTTAAAGGTTTGCTAGTTCATCAAGGTTGCTCACCGTTAGATCTTGAAAGGAAGTTGGTCATTATGTCATTGTGGAAATCATTTGGATCTTGATACATGTTTGCCATATTCTCAAACATTCTCTTCTTTACATCTTCTGTTGAATCGTATACATCTTGTCGTATATTTCAGTTATTACCATGATCAATGAAAGTTCCATAGTTATTATCTGAATAAACTTTGTGGTGAAAGTTATTTACAACAAAAACTTTACCTCTTAGTTCATTAAGTGTTGGGTTCAGATTATTATTGCGAGAATAATTTTTGAAGAGGATATCTTTGAATTTATAAAGATTATCGATTATTAAGTTTCTTCATTTTATACAATCTGTAGCAGATAAATTACCAACATCTACATTTTCATCTTTTATACGTAAAATGATTGTTTCACTTGAGTGTGCAGTTAAGAATTTTTTACACTCGTCTAACACATTTTGTAGATATAAGTTATTCGAATATGCTCCACCGTGATTAACTGAATTACTTCTATCTAAGCGAATATCAAAATAACGAATACCCATTTTTAATTGGGTAGGTAAATTTTTGTACTGTGTTCTTGCTCAAGCAGAACCGAAAAATCATTTAACACCTCTACCATCATACATACCACTATCGTGAGTTCCTGGTATAGAAAGCTCTGATAGTAATTTATCCCCATCAACATCAGCCATTCAATCACTTAAATTCAATTGTGTTTGTGTATCATCTGAATAAGCTTTATTTTCATCTGTTCAAGAAACTCTTTGTTGAACAATTCCTGAAATTGCAGTCAACGAAAGAATCGGAGCTGCTCCGAGAGTTAAACTTATTATTAATTTCTTATTTCTTTTTTTCATAAATGTACCAACCTACTCAAAATTTGAGTAATCCTAATAAATTTATAAATAAATTTATTATATTTTATCTGTCTATTTTAACAAATTCTAAACACTATACGCAATGTCTGATTGTTAAATTTCAAGATTTATTAGCTTATTTAAATTTGATTTACATTTTTCACTTTTAAGTCTAGTAGAATATTATAAAAGAAAAAAATAAGATGCAATTGCATCTTATAAATATGATTTTTTGATTGGGAATTTTTTAGTTAATTCTAAAACTTCTTGTTTAAGTTCATTTAGTTTATCAATTCCTTTTTCTGAACTTAACATTTGATAATTTCTAAGTGTGTAATCAATTATGTCAGCTAATTTATCTCATTCTGTAAAATCTCTACTTGTCATAGCAGCAGTCCCAATTCTAATACCACTTGCCACAAATGGTGAAAGTGTATCGAATGGAATTGTGTTTTTGTTTAATGTAATGTTGATTTTACCTAAGATTTCTTCAGCTTCTTTACCACTAATATTATAAGTTGATAAAACATCAATCATAAATAAGTGGTTATCTGTTCCACCTGAAATAATTTTTGCACCCTTGTTAATGAAGTAATTACATAACTTAGCTGCATTTAATCTAATGTTTTTTGCATATTCTTTAAACATAGGTTGCATAGCTTCGTAAAAGCTTACAGCTTTTCCAGCTATAGCGTGGAATAATGGCCCACCTTGGTATCCAGGGAATACTCATCTGTCGATTTTTTTAGCAATTTCTTCATCATTAGTCATAATGATACCACCTCTACCTCCACGTAGTGTTTTATGTGTTGTAGAAGTAATAATATCTGCATAACCAACTGGCGATGGGTGTTCTCCAGCAGCAACAAGTCCTGCAATGTGAGCTATATCAGCAAGTAATTTTGCACCACATTTATCAGCTATTTCTCTGAATTTAGCAAAGTCAATTGTTCTTGAGTAAGCTGAATAACCACAAATAATCAAGTGTGGTTTTTCTTTTAGAGCAAGTTCTAAAATTGCATCATAATCTAAAATTCCATCTTTACCTAAATCATATGAAACTGATTCATAGAAAATTCCACTAAAACTGATTTTGTATCCGTGTGTTAAGTGTCCACCTGAACTAAGTGAAAGTCCCATAATTTTTCCACCACTAGGTACAACTGACGCAATAGCGGCAGCGTTTGCAACTGAACCTGAATAAGGTTGCACGTTAGCAAATTTAACACCAAAAATGGCTTTTAATCTATCAATAGCAGCTTGTTCAACTACGTCAACATTTTCACATCCACCATAATATCTTCTATTTGGGTAACCTTCACCATATTTGTTTGTTAAAACACTACCTTGAGCTTTAAGCACATCTTCTGAAACATAGTTTTCGCTAGCGATTAATTCAATGTGATCTTCTTGTCTTTTTAGTTCATTGTTAATTGCTTCTTGAACTAATTTATCTTTTAAAGTAATATCTGAATACATAGGTCTCCTAGTTGTTAAAGTGTGAATCTATTTTTTCAATTTGCTCACTTGAACCTGTAATTCTAAGTGTTACATTGTGTGAATTTTCTTTTTTGTAATCATCAATTTGGTCAATGCTGAAACAATCTGAAACTGATTTAATTTGATTAATTTTATCTTGAATGTACTCACCGCTTGCAAGTTCAAATGTAAGATCAAGTGTTTTGTATGGTTCGGTATTAACTGATTGGAATTTAGTTGCTGCTTCTTTGTTTCTAATGTTTTTAATCACATCTATGAATAATTCAGCATAGAATGCATTTGTTTTATCAATTGATGGATGAATTTTACCTAATCAACCCAATTCAACTTGTGCACATGTGTTTTGGTCAATGTAAACAATTTTTGCAGATGCATTTGGATGAACTAATGCATTGTCTTTTAAAGGAATAAATTCTAAATCTAATTTTGCAAAGTTGATAATATCTTGTTTCATTTCAAAGAATGATTTAGTTGTTAAAGCAAGACCTAAAACTTCATTAGAGTTCCCGATCATTCCTACTTCAAAAATGTTAATTGAGTTTAATTTACGTTTTTGATTGTATTCAACAACTTCTTGTAATGAAACAATAATTGAATTACGTACGTATTCTCTTTCTTTAGATACGAATGTTAATAAAGGTCCAACAGTTTCTTTTAAGTCTAAAACTTTAAAGTCTGCTTTTTCTTTAGAAACAAGTGTAAATGTTCTAACTTCTGAATAACCCATTCCACTAATAATATTTTTTGTTCTATCTTTTGATTGTGTAATTAATGGAACGTTTTTAACAACTTCTTCTTTAAAGTTGCTGTATGAATAGAATCTGAATAATTCTTCCATAACATCTTCAAATAAGTTAACATCATATCTATAGTTAGGAACTTTAACAATGTCTACTTCAAAGATAAATCCTAATTTACTTAATTGGTCTTTAGCTTTGTTAAATTCAGCTAATTGATTGTCTGATTTATTTGAGTAAACTTTTAATTTTTCATTATCAATTTTTATTTCTTTGTAGCTATCAAATTCAAATTGACCAATTGTATTTGAGACTTGTAAATCATTGCAGTATGATCTGATGAATTTAACTGCTAAACTTGCTAATTCCGGTGTAATTGTTCTTGCGCCTTGTGCAGCTGAGTTTGAAATTAATTTAAGTTCTTTAGATGAATGTCTAACATCTGTAGACTTAAACACTCCAACTTCAAATAAATAATCATTTGTTTGCTCTGTAGCTTTTGTGTCTTCTAGACCCATAGCGCAAGCAACTGAAACTGGTTTATTGTTAGCAAAAATTGTTAAAACATTATTTAATTCAACTTCTTTATTTCCCAAAATAACTAATTTTCCTGAATAATAATCTGCACTTAAATTGTTTTCTAATTTTGTAGCATCATAAACGTGAGCAGGCACACCGTAGTTAATCAATGTTAAGTTTGTTAAATTAACTGCTCAGTCAAATTTTGTATCGATACCGTGTTTTGCAAGTAACATTTTTTCATATAAAGTTGTTTCTTTTTTACCTTTAACTTCTGTAAATGATAAATGTTGTGCTTTGTTTTTATTAACTGTAAATTGTGTTGTAAATGAACTTGGCGTTTCTTTTAATACGCTTATAAAGTTAGTATCAAAATATGAAGCTAATTCTCTAGCTAAAACATAATATGAGTTCGCATCATTTCTGTTTGCTGTTACTGAAATTTCAATAAGTGTGTCATTAAGACCTAAAAGTTCCATTGCATCATCTTCAAGTGTAGCAAAATCGTTTGGTAAAACTAAAATTGAGTCAGTATATGATAAAAGTGAATTATCATATCCAATTTCAGATCACGCACCGAACATTCCTTGTGATAAAACACCTTTAATTTCTTTGTCTGCGAAAACAAAATCACTTTTTGATGCACCTGTCGGGAAGCAAATTGTAAGGTCGCCTGGTTTTAAAATTCTGTTATTTGTTTGAATTGTGTATTCACCTTGTTTTGTTAAAACTTTAACTACATCTAATTTGTCTGAATTAGGGTTAGCCGAAACTTCTAAAACTTTTGCAAATACTAAACCTTTAACATCAGAGAAAGGTGAAACTGATTCAACTTCTAAACCTAAGTTGTTTAATGCTTTTTCTACTTCTTTTGCATCTAACTTAATATT
The DNA here is from genome assembly GCF_034863425.1 of Mycoplasma sp. 21DD0573. NCBI lineage: Bacteria > Bacillati > Mycoplasmatota > Mollicutes > Mycoplasmatales > Mycoplasmataceae > Mycoplasma > Mycoplasma sp. 21DD0573. The sequence goes on along the minus strand of NZ_JAYFEZ010000001.1, from coordinate 28,741 downwards.
TGGTAAATATTTATTTAAATGTTTTAAAGATAAAATCATAAATTACTTTCCTCCTTTAGTTAAATCTCATTCGATTGGTTTTACATTGTTTTGTTTAAGTTTTTTATTAATAGTTTTAAATAAGTGTGAATCTGCAAAACCTTTGTTGTAACTATATGGACTTGGGTGTGCAAGTTCAACTAAGTTCTTAGGATTAATTGCTATATCTTTAATGAATTTTTGTGCTTTTTTACCTAACGCAACCACAATAACATTAGGGTTTTTCGCAACTACTTCCTCAACTACTTTGTGTGTGAAAGTTTCTCATCCTATTCTGAAGTGTGAAGCAGGCTTGCTTTGAGCAACTGTTAAAACTGTATTTAATAATAAAACACCTTGTTTAGCTCAAGAAACAAGTGAAGTTGTTTCTAATTTTGTTTTAGGATAATCTTTTTTAAGTTCCTTAAGCATATTATTTAGTGATGGAGCAAATTTATCATCGTATGTTGAAAATGCTAATCCATCAGCTAAACCTAATGTGTGGTATGGATCTTGACCTAAGATAATAACTTTAGTTTCATTAACTTGGAAGAATTCAAATGGTTTAAATAAATCCATTTGATGTGGAAAAACTTTAACTCCATTTGTTTCTTCTTCTTTTAATTTATCTAAAATTTTTGTAAAGTATGGTTTTTGACCTTCTGATTGTAATATTTTTAAAAAACTATCTTTCATTTTTAAATTGCTCCATTATTCTTAAATCATTTCTGTATAAATCTCTTATATCTGTAAAACCATATTTAATCATTGTGATACGTTCAATTCCAATACCAGCTGCAAAACCGTTAAATGATGAATCAAAACCGGCCATTTCTAACACACTTGGATGAAGCATACCAGCACCTAAAATTTCAATTCATCTATTTTTGTAAAATACATCAACTTCAACACTTGGCTCAGTGAATGGGAAGTAACTTGGTCTTAATCTGATTTCAACGTTTTCTTCTAAAACATATGAAAGTAAATCTTTAAGAGTTCAAATTAAATTAGAGAATGAAACTTTTCCAACTGTAACAAAGTCAATTTGAGTAAATTGGTGTGAGTGAGTTGCATCATCTTCATCATTTCTGTAAACTTTACCAATAGCAAAAGTTGAAAATTCCTTATTAGGGTTTTCTTCAAGAACTTTTGCAGTAATACCTGTATTATGTGTTCTTAATAAAGTTTGTTCTGTAATGTAAAGTGAGTCATGCATTCCTCTAGCAGGGTGATCATCTGGAATATTTAAACGTTTAAAGTTATATTCATCAGATACAATTTCACCATCTTTACGTTCATAGTATCCGTGTTGGAAAAATCAATCTCTTAATCTTTCTTCAACAAGTGTGATTGGGTGTAATGCTCCAGGTTTTAAAACAGGAATTGTTACGTCAATAAATTCTGAATTAATTTTCTTTTCAATTTCAAGTTTTTGAATTCTTTCTTCAGCTAACTTAAAGAAATCTTCATATTCTTTTTTAAGAACTGTAATTTTTTGTCCGATTTCTTTCTTTTGTTCAACTGGGGCTGTTTTTAATTCTTGTTGTAGTTTGTAAATTTCTCCCTCATTTGAAAATACACTTGCTTTTGCTAATTTAAGATCTTCTAATGAATTAATGTTTTCTAATTTTAAATTCATCTAATCCTCCTTAATTGCTTCCTTGATTTTTTGTCAATATTTTTTGTATTTTTGTTCGTTTTCATTTAATCCAGCAAAATAAAATTCTGCTTTAGATAATTCTTTTGGTAAATATTGCTGATTAACATAATTGTTTCAGTAGTTATGTGGATATTTGTAATCAACTCCATCACCTAATTTAGCTGCTGATGCATAATGTGAATCTCTTAAATGTTTTGGTATTTGATAAATTTGTCCTGAATCTAAGATTTGCTCTGTGTTTTCTATTGCAATGTATGTTGAGTTACTTTTTGGTGCTAGTGCAATATCAATAATTGCAAAAGCAATTGGTAATTTCCCTTCAGGCATTCCAAGTCGCTCAAAAGCTTCAATCGCATTTAGCACTCTTAAGCTTACATTCGGTGAAGCGTGACCAATATCTTCATATGATGCACAAATCATTCTCCTGAATAATCCATCAACATCTCCACTTTTTAAAATTAACATCCCATAATATAGTGCAGCATTTACATCTGAACCTCTAAGAGATTTGTGAAATGCAGATAAATTGTTGTAATGTGCGCTTGAATTTAAGTCACTATAGAAGTTAATATTTGGAATAACTTGTTTCAGTTGCTCTTTAGTAATTTCTACACCTGGATCAGAACATAAAATGAGCATATGTAAATTGTTAATGCTTAATCTTAAGTCTCCTGAAGAAAATCTAGCTAAGTTTTTTAGAACATCCATACTAATTAAATAGTTAGGAAAACTTTCTTTAACAATTTGATTAAGTTTTTCTGCGATCTCATCTTCTGAAATCTTAAAAAACTGCACAATTTGCATTCTACTTCTTAGAGCAGGTACAACTTTAAAGTAAGGGTTTTCTGTTGTAGTTGCATAAACAATAATCTTGTCAAATTCTAGATAAGATAACAAAATGTCTTGCTTATCTTTATTTAATCTATGTATTTCATCGATGATGATTACATCATTATTTTTCAAAATATTAATTAATTTATCTTTATTATCAACTGATGCGTTAAATAAATCATACTTAAGACCTAATTGGTTAGCCAAAATCATTGCACTTGTTGTCTTACCGGTTCCTGATTCACCAAAGAAAATAAAACTTGTTGATATTTTGTTTGCGACAACTTTTTCAAGTAATTTAACAACATGCTTTTGTCCGACAATGTCTTCTAATTTAGTTGGCCTAATTAAATTTGCTAGATTTTTATTGTTCATAACACCCTTTTAGTTAATTAATAAAATAAATTTTATTAATTATACATTTTTATTTTTTTAAAGATTGCACTTTGTTGTTTAGTTTATAGTAATAAAAGTTTAAAGTAGCAAAACTTTTAAAGCTTGCACACTATTATAAAAATAAAAATAACTGCTTTGTAGCAGTTAAATTTAGTTAATTACATATTGTGATATGGTACATTAGTTTTAACAAAAATGAATTTATGATTTGGAAGCATTTCTTGAAGTTGTTCATACATATCAAGCGCAAATACTTCTTCATCTAAGTGTGGAACTTCTAAAATGTTTGTGTTTGTTTGGTCAAATACAATTCAGTCACTTCATCTAAAGTCACTTGAAATGATTAAGTCACATTTTGTAGCTAAATCATTAATTTGTCCAATGTATCCACTTCCACTTAAGATTGCAACTGTTTTGAATTTTTTATCGTAGTTTTCAGGTGCAACATTAGTTCTGAATGAGTGCAATCCTAATCTTTTTTCTAATAATTCTTTAATTTGGTTTAATGATAAATTAGCATCAACAACTGATGAGAATTTTTGTGTTAATTCTTCATTTTGTTTTGCTTCTATACCCATATATCTTGCAATTTGGTATGAAGTACCTTTTGGATCGCAGTCGTAATTTGTGTGCATTGAGAATGCTGTAATTTGGTGTTTTCTAAGTAAATTTAAGATTTCTCTTTTGTATGGTGCTTTGTAATCTTCATCAATTCATCTTCTTTCGAATTTGAATGGGTGGTGTGTTAAGATAACGTTACAATCATTATCAATTGCTTCTTGAAGCACTTCTTTTGTAAGGTCAATTGCCAAAACTGCACCTTTGAATTTTTTAGCTTGAACTGTTTTAACTGAGTACCCTGATGGATCTCAAATTTCTTTGTTTTCTAATGGGTACATTTTGTTTAATAATTCAATAAAATCTTTAATTTTTAAACTTTTTTCTCTCATAATATCTATTTTTCCTAATTTTGTTTAATTGTTGTTTTTAGTTTCTAATAAAGTCTTTTAAGTTTTTACCGTGCTTTGGATCTGATTTAAGTTTACGTAAGATTTTGTTTTCAATTTGTCTTACACGTTCTTTAGAAACTCCTCCACGGTCTAGCGCTAATTCTTCTAATGAGTGCACTCTGTATTTATTTCCGTTTTCATCAACACCAATACCAAAACGTTTACAAATAAGTTTTTTATCTTCTGGATCAAGGTTGTTAACCATATCTAATAAGATTTCTTCTAATTCTTCTTGTGAAGCATAATCAACCGGCGAAACAATGTTATCATCTTTAACAAAGTCACTGAATGATGAATCGTTTTCTTTACCGACTTGTTTATCTAATGAAATAGGGTCAATATTAATTTTTCTAATGTATCTAACTTTAGCAGCATCATATCCATTTTGGTATCTTTCTGCAATTTCCTCATCAGATGGTTCTCTTCCTAATTCTTGTTGTAATTCACGCTCAATTTTTGAAATTTTGTTAATTGTTTCAACCATATGAACAGGCACACGGATTGTTCTAGCTTGGTCAGCCACAGCTCTTGTGATAGCTTGTCTAATTCATCAAGTAGCATATGTTGAAAATTTAAACCCTTTGTTAACGTCATATTTTTGAACAGCTTTTAAGATACCTGAGTTACCTTCAGAAATTAAGTCAATAAATGTAAGCCCTCTGTTTTTGTATTTTTTAGCATTGTTAATAACTAAACGTAAGTTTCTTTGGATAAGTTTGTCTCTTGCTCTTTTTCCTCTGAAACCACCTTTTTCCATTAATTTAGCTAAGTGTTTTTCTTCTTCTAAAGTTAATAATTCTCCATATTTACCGATTCAACGCATATATCATTTAACAATGTCATTTGTTTCAGTAAGTTTGTTTGATAAGTTGTATTTAATTTTTGTATCGTCAACTAATTCGATTGGTTCATCGTAAGTTTCAAAAACTAAATCCATATCATCAAAACCTGAATCAATTCCTGCATCATCAAAGAATTCATCGCTTAATCTTTGAACTTCATGTTCTTTTTCTTCGTCTTCCTCTTCTTCATCAGCTTCTATTTCTTCATCTGGAATTGTGTAGTAATCTTCGTTTTCGTCATCTTCATAATACTCATCATCATCCATATCATCAGAATCAAAGCTACTGTCAAAGTCAGGTTCCTGATCATCAAGGTCAGTTAATTTTTCAAAATCATAGTCATCTAGACTTTTTTCTTTTGTTTTCTTAGATTTTTTTGATTTTGCAGGTGCTACATCTTCAAAATCAGCTTCTGTATAGTCATCATTGTCACCAAAGTCAACATCATCAATAATAATATTGTTATCTTTTAATTCTGACATAAAATCATCAATAGTGTCTTCATCAATAGATAAACCTTTTGAGCTTAAGATATCAAAGACTTCTTCTTGAGTTAAGTAATACTTGTGGCGCTTTTTAAGCTCTCTCTTCATATAATTAATAATCTCTTCAAATTTATACATAAATTATCTTCCTCTCTTCTTATCAGGTTTATTTGAGTTAAGTTTTTTCAAGTTATTTATTGTGTCAACAAGATATGGTGGCAATGCATCTCCCTTAGGTAAATCTGCAATTGTTTGTTGTATAAACGGTTCTTGTTCTACTATATATGAATTAAATGGAAGCATACTTGTCTCTGTAAAGAAAGTTGTTTCTTCATATAACTCGTGTAAATAATTTTCAATAATTTCTGAATTAACTTCAGCTTCGGTCATTCCACAATTTTTAAGTAAATATTGTTTGAATATGTCTAAATAATTTTCATTTAAATATTGTGTTGTGTTTTTTGTGACTTCTTTGTATAGTTTGCCAATTTGAGTTGGGTAGCTAAAAACAGCACCAATATGATCAGTTTGTTTTAAGATATCCAAAATATGAGGGTTCATCATAGCTTGAGTTAAGATTTTCAATCTATTTTGAATACCTAAAGTAGTTAGCTTGCTGTAAAAATCTTTTTCATCAAACCTAACATTGTTAAGCGCTTGAACAAACCCATCATATGGATCAATAGGTGCATAGAGGTCATTTGCAACAAATTCATCATATTTTACTTGTTCTTGGATTTGTCTTTTAGGAACAATTTTTAGTTCGTAATTAAATTCTCTTTGTAATTGTGATTTTAAATATTGTTGTTCTTTTTCACTAAATAAATCAAGGTATTTATTAAGTTCAATGATAAACAAGTTAAAGTGATTAAAATCATAATTATCACTGCTGATTTGATGTTTGATTTTTAAGCGATCGTAAAGAAAGTCAATAGCAGATATTTGTGAATTGTTAATCAAGTCAACTAAAGTTTGTGCACCGTATTCATTTAAAATTTCGTCAGGGTCTTTTGAATAAGTATTATTAATAATAGAAACATCAAAATTGTGTTCTAATAATCTGCTTAAACTTCTAAATGTTGCTTCAATTCCTGCTTTATCATTATCAAGGAACATTAAAACTTTTGTGTTTTTGATAAGTGCTAAATGTTCTTTAGTAAGTGCAGTCCCCATAATTGCAACTACATTTTCAATTCCTGCTTTATAACAAGCTATAACATCCATATAACCTTCAACAATTACAACTTGTTTTTTAGTTCTAATTGAATCTTTAGCATTATGGTAGTTATATAAAATTCTCGATTTGTTAAATGCAACAGTTTCTGGAGAGTTAATGTATTTAGGCGAATTTGGATCATTGTTATTTAGTTTTCTTCCACTAAATCCAACAATGTGTCCGTGTTCATTAGCAATACCAAAAGTTACTCTATCCCAGAATAACTCGTGCATATCTGCATTAACTAATCCTGCTTGTTGCATTTGATGTGTTGAATAATTTAAATTAGTTAAATAATTAACCAAAACATTTTTAGGTGCATAACCAATGTTGAATTTTTCTCTAATTTGATTGTCAATTTTACGTTTAGCTAAATATTCCTTAGCAGCTTGATTGGTTAAATATTGAACTTTGTAAAACGAGTTAACAATGTCTAAAACATCAGTTATTTCAATTACTTCTTGTGAATAATTTGATGTTTCAGTTTGCTTATATTGTTCAAAATCAAGTTCAATATTTGCTCTTTTAGCCAAATATTCTAACGTGTCTACATAAGAAATACTTTTGTATCTTTTCACAAACTCAATTACGTCACCAGCAGTTTCACAAACAAAGCATTTGAAAATTTGCTTAGCTTGAACAACACTTAAACTAGGTTTAGTATCTTGGTGAAAAGGACATAGTCCAACATAACTATTTCCCTTTTTATGTAATTGAATAAATTCAGAAATAACATCAACAATATCATTTGCATGCTTAATTTGATTTGTTATTTCAGAAGTTAATCTTGCTGACATTATTTCCTCCTTTGAATTAATTTAGTTAGTTTTATTTTTGAATAAATGAAATTACTTGGTCAATTGATACTCTGACTTGTTCCATAGTATCTCTGTTTCTTAAAGTAACTGCATTATCCTCTAATGTGTCATAGTCAATTGTTAAACATCAAGGTGTTCCAATCGCGTCTTGACGACGATATCTTTTTCCAATTGAACCAGCTTCATCATAAGTTACTGAAATTCCAGCAGCAACTAAATTGTTGAAAATTTCTTTTGATTTTTCATTTAACTTTTTAACAAGTGGCATAACAGCAACTTTGTAAGGCGCAATTTCGTAAGGGAAACGTAAAACAATTCTTGAATCATTATTTTCTAATTCTTCTACATCGTAAGCACTTGTAATTACAGCTAACATTAAACGATCTAATCCGATGCTTGGTTCAATAACATATGGAATAACTTTTGTATTAGTTTCAGGGTCTAAGTAATCAAGTGATTCTCCTGTTGCATTCATATGCGACTTAAGATCGTAATCTGTTCTGTTAGCAACCCCAAGCAATTCACCTCAACCAAAAGCAAAATTAAATTCAATATCGCTTGTTCCTGCTGAATAGTGAGCTAACTCTTCTGGATCGTGAGCTCTAACTCTGATTAAGTCTTTTGAAATTCCTAATTGTTGCACAAAGTTATAAGCTTTGTTTACATAGTAGTCAAATCATTGTTGTGCTTCTTCAGGTTTTGTGAAGAATTCAAGTTCCATTTGTTCAAATTCCCTTGTTCTGAAAATGAAGTTTCCTGGCGTAACTTCATTTCTAAAGCTTTTTCCAACTTGCGCTACACCAAATGGTAATTTAGCTCTCATTGTTCTTTGAACGTTTTTGAAGTTAATAAAAATACCTTGTGCTGTTTCAGGTCTTAAGTAAACTTTTGATTTAGAACCCTCAACAACTCCTTGAGAAGTTTCGAACATTAAGTTAAATTTCTTAATGTCTGATCAATCTGTTTTATCTCCTTCATATTCTTTGATGTGCTCTCTTACAAAAACAACCATTTCATCAAAGCTCATTTTTTCAGGAATTAAATCAGGATTTACTTCTTGAATTAATTTGTCTGCTCTATATCTTTTTCCATTAACTTTGTTTTCGATTAAAGGGTCAGAGAAGTTAGAAACGTGACCACTTGTTACTCAAACTTGTGGGTTCATTAAAATTTTTGAGTCAATTAAGTAATTGTTAGTTTCTTTGATAACAAATTCACGTTTTCAAGCTTGCTCAATGTTATCTTTTAAAAGTGAACCAAGCGGTCCATAATCTCAAGTATTTGACAATCCTCCATAAATTTCACTTCCTTGAAAAACAAATCCAGAGTTCTTCAAGTGATTAACAATATCATTCATTTTATTTTCTCTATTATTTAGCATAATTGTAATTTTATCACTAAACGCTTAATAAAAAATTTATTTTTTATTATCATAATTTGATGAAATCCAAAGAAAAAAGCAAAAATTTTTGAATTTTGTTACACATTTGATTTTTACACTTTACTATTAAGTTCAAAATATGTTTATCCCTTACACACTATGGAAAACATCGAAAAAATAGCTATTTTTTCTTAATTTTTGTGAAAAAAAAGCAAAAAAATACCGTTTTTCCCTAAATTATAGGGATAGAAGTAGACAAATATATCATCATTATTTATAAAAAGCATTTATAATTAAGAGGAACGAAAGTTTATTTTATATAACGTTATACAAAATTACTTATTTAAACAAAGGAGATATATGAAACGTTTACAATGTTTATATAGACCTAACAAGGATAAAAACTACCCTTGAGCTCTTAAACACCCAAAAGTTGAAAGTCCTTTAGCTCTATTCAAAACTCGTAAAGACGCTATGACCTGATTCTTATCATTAGGTTACGAGTGTGCAACTTGATTCCAAACAGATAAAAAAATCTGAGGGGGAATCGTTATCGAATTTAATGATAAAGATTCAAAAGGAAATATCGTTCCTGAATTCGAACTTAACGTTGATAAATTCGACGGTGGTTTAGATTACGAAGAAACAGTAGAAGAATTAGCTATTGATCCAAAATCAATGAAACGTGATGACAAAGCAGCTAAAAGAAACTTCAAAGAAGTAGTTGATTTCAAAATCATTAAAGATCACGAAACATACTTCCCAGCTGATGATGATTACGTTTACGAAAGAAAAAAATCTGCTAAAGACTTAGAAATTGAAAAATTACAAAATGAATTAAGCAAAAAAGAACAATTAGAAAAAGAAGTTAACGAACTTCAAGAAAAATTAGCTAACTCAGTTACAAAAGAAGTTTTAGTTGAAAAATTTGTAGAAAAAGAAGTTGAAGTTTTACCAGTGTGTGAAGATAAAATTACAGAATATGCATACATTAGAGACTTAGTGATTTCTGACCAAATCAAAGTATTAGCAATCTACGCTAGAAAACTTCGTTTAACAGCTGCTTCATTACCAGAAACATTAACATCAATAGAAGACATCAAACGTATTGAAACAAACTTTGAAAATGTTTTAAAAGCTGCTAAAGCTCTTAAAAAAGATGTTAAAGGAAATGAAGAATACAAAGAATTATTAGCTGCTATTGTTGCTACTATTTCTAAAGCAATGCAAGAATTTGCTGACAAAGTTAAAGGAAGCGAAGAAATCGAATTCAATGCTGAAACAGAAGTTTACTCAGTATGTGAATTAGTTGGAAACATTACTTTAGCACAAAAAACTTCATACGTATTATTCAACAACTTACACGTTGGGTTTGTTAAAAAAGACAGCTACGACTACTCAATCTTCTTAGGTGAAGAAGCTCAAAGACAACACTTCTTAGTATTTGAATCTGTATTATCAGATGGTGTTGTTTCAGGTGAAGGTCAAGTTGTTACAACACGTTCAAGAGCTAGTCTTTTAGCAATTTTCTTAATTGTTTTAGGATACTCAATCTTAATCGTGTTAGCAATCTTATTAGGATTAGGATACATCATTTAGTTTTAATCCAATGCGCAAGGCTTAAACGCCTTGTTTTTTTATTCTCTGAATGTGTTAAAATTTATATAAATATAAATTTAAGACAAGAAGGTGTAAGATGAGACTATCATTAATTTCATTAAAAAATAACTCAGTTGAAAAAGTAAGAGAATACTTAGAAAGATTAAAAGATCAAAGTGCACAAAACTTTGAAGTTATTCTTTGTTTAACTGAAAACTCAAAAGCAATTTTCAAAGTTGCTAAAGATTACTACCAATTTTTCGGTAACAGACTTATTATGATTTTCAACACAAAAAGCACTTCATATCAACACAATTTAATTAGTGCATTTGGAGTTGCAAAAGGTGAATTTATTACAGTTTTAAATTCAGATTCAACATTTAGAGATAGTTATGTTGAAAACATTTTAGAACAAGCACAACGTTGAAATGTTGATGTTTTAGAATTCAAACCAAAACTAATCGGTTCAGTTAGATTCAAACCAAAAGAAAGAGCTGAAATGAGTCAAATGTTTGATTTAACTAAAAACTCATTACCATTAGCGTATAGTTTCCCTTTCATCTTCAACAAAGTTTTCAAGAAATCATTAATTAAAAAATTCATTAAATATAGACCCCAAATTTCAAACGATTCAATTATGTGTATTGAAGTTACATACAGTCTTTTAATGAACGCTAAAAAATATAAATACCTTGACTATAAGGTTAAAAGAGATTTTATTTCATCAGATATTTGATTGAATACACAAAATTATGTTAAATCATTTGACATAATTAAACAAATAGCAAAGAATCAGAATTTGAAGATTAATGAAGAATTAGAATACGCAAAATACTACTTCTTAAAATTACTTCTTTCAGGCTTCTTAAAAGCAAACTACTTCTTCTATAAATTATTCAATGTTCAAGATGATGAAGTTAGCGAAAAACGTAGTTCATTCCTAAATGATAAGCACGCTGAAATAATTAAGAAAATCGAAGATACACCAGATTTTAAAACATTTTTAACAACCAACTATTATGTTCTACTTGATAATGATGAAACTAAATTACTAAAAACTAAATTTTCTAAATTAAAGGCAGATAAATTATTAAAAGGACTTGAATAATCAACTTTCCATATGGGCTTTCTCATATGGTTTTTTAATGCAAAAAGTCAAAAATGCACCATAAAATTACTAAAAATTTTATTTATCAATAGATGTGCTAAAATTTATATATATTAAAAATATATATAAAGGAGAATTTGCAATTCAAATTGTAATCAAGCACAAATGTATAAAAATGCATCTTTTTTCAAGAGGTTTTTTTCAAATGTCTTCGACAACTTTTTGTTTATAGCATTTTCTGCAGTTATCTTCTTGATAATGCTAGATCACGCTAATCAAACATTGACTCACAGAATTGTTTCTGTTGTCTTAGTTTGCGTTTGAATGAATGTTTATTTCTTGATTTTACCTTTATCACTAAAAGGCAAAACACTTGGAATGAAACTTTTTATGCTCAAACTCATAGATACAAATTCAAAGCAGTTTAGTTATAAACTCATTTTCAAAAGAAACATAATAGGAATATTTATGTTGCAAGTTATCTTCTTACTCACAATTATTCCAATGTCCCTTCAAAAAGAAATGACAATCAAGGAATTTGAAAAAACAAATGAATTTAAATCATCCAGTGCATTTATATCTGCACTAATGACTGCGTGATTAGCAATTCACACAATAGGTTACACAATGTTAATTTTTTACAAGAAAAAACTAACATTAGTTGACTTAATGTTTAATACAAGAATTGTTGAAGATAAGCAAATACAACAAGTGCTTGAAGAAGAAATTGTGCTTTTACCTTTCTATAATAAAGGACGTAAATATCGTTACGTTAATAAGGAGGAGAATTTATGGGATTAATTAAACCTGATTTATTAAGTGACTTAAACGAACAGCAACGTGAAGCTGTTGAATATTTTGACTCACCTTTAAGAATTATCGCAGGTGCTGGTTCAGGTAAAACTAGAGTTCTTACAAGAAAAATAGCTTACTTAATTAATGACTTAGGTGTAAGCTACAAAAACATTTTAGCTTTAACATTTACAAATAAAGCTGCAAACGAAATGAAAGAACGTGTTTTACAATATTGTTCAAAATCAGTTGATAGCGATCAACTTAAAATCTCAACATTCCACTCATTTTGTGCAAAATTATTAAGAAGAAAAAGTAAATTAATTGGATTTAGAGAAAACTTTATTATCGTAGATGACCCTGACAAAATCCAAATACTTCAAGGTATTTATGAAAAAAGAGGAATCACATCTCACGATATCAGTTATAAAACAATGATTGAGTACATTTCTTGAGCTAAAAACTTCCAAATTCAATCAGGGCCTGAATTAGCAAAAATGCTAAACAAGTCACCTCAACACATCCTTGCAGTTGTATATCAAGATTATTTAAACGAATTAACTTCAAAAGGTGCTGTTGACTTTGATGACTTAATCATCTTTACAAAGCTTTTATTTGATACACACCCTGAAGTAGTTGAAGAACTTAAGAAATTATTTGAATATATACTTGTTGATGAGTTTCAAGATACATCAAAGCTTCAATATGAAGTTATTAAACAAATCATTGGTTCAAATACACACTTTACAATTGTTGGAGATCCTGACCAAACAATCTACAACTGACGTGGTGCTGATGTTAACTTAATCTTAGACTTTGATAAAGATTTTGAAAACGTTAAAACAATCGTGCTGGATACAAATTACAGATCAAGCAAGAAAATCTTAGATGCAGCTAACAATCTTATTATTCATAACTCAAACCGTGTTCATAAAAATTTAATTACAGAAAACGAAGAAGGTTTAGAAATTGAGTACTACCACGGGTTCAATTCAGAAGCTGAAGCTAGATGAGTAGTTCAAAAAATTAATGAACTTAAAAAACAAAAACAACAATTAAAATCAATTGCAATCTTATATCGTGCAAACTACTTATCAAGACCAATTGAAGATGCACTTATTGCAGAAAACATTAACTACAAAATCTTTAATGGAATTAAATTCTTCCAACGTGCTGAAGTTAAAGATGCACTTGCATTCTTGAAAGTTTTAGCAAACCCTAAGGATGATATTTCATTCGAACGTGTTATTAATGTCCCTAATAGAGGAATTGGTCCTGCTACTCTTAAAAAACTTAAAGACTACGCAGAAAACATTCACGATAGTTTATTCAACATAATGATTAGAGATATTAAAATTCTACCTATCTCAAAAGAATTAATTGTTAAATCAATCTTCCCATTCTTATCAACTATTCGTAAATACCAAAAAGCTTTATCAACAAATAAAATAAGCTTAACTTTGAATAAATTCCTTGAAGAAATCAAATACTATGAACACATCGAAATGAATAAAAACCTTAGAGGGTCAGCTATTGATAACGTTAAGGAATTAATTAACTCAATTCAAAACTGAGAAAGCAACAATCCAGATAAGTCTGCTATTGACTACTTAAACGAAGTTGGGCTAACATCAATTGAAGATGAATATGATAACCTTTCTAACTACGTTTCACTTATGACAATTCACTCTGCTAAAGGATTAGAATTTGATAACGTTTTTGTTATCGGTATGTCTGAAGGAGTTTTCCCTAACAAGCGTGCTTTAGATAGAGAGAAAAATAAAAAACAATCATCATCTCCATTAATTGATAAATACAACGATACATTAGAAGATGAAAGACGTTTAGCTTATGTTGCGGTAACCAGAGCAAAACAACGTTTATTCCTAAGCGACTCACGTGGAAAACTTATTTCATCTGATATCGATAAGAAACCTTCAAGATTTATTGGAGAAATGGGAGTTGATATTTCAGACTTTATTATCAACTACCACGGAAGAAAATTTGATGATCCTACATTCTCACCTGATGATGAAACACCTACAAACAATAACATTGTAGTTGGAGACATTATTTCTCACGTTATGTTCGGTGAAGGTGAGGTTGTTGAAGTTAAAGGAACAGAAATTGTTATTGACTTCATTAAAGATAGAAAAATAAGAACCCTTAATAAAAATCACCCTTCAATCAAAGTAATCACAAGATAATGAATTTAACAGCTATTATTGCAATTTCAATAATCTCATTAATATTACTCTTTGTATTATTAATGGGATTTTGATTAATTATTTACTTATATTACATAAGATCAACAGCTGGAATAATTTTGTTTGAAATTGATTCAGTTAATAAAAAAGTTCTTAGATTTTCAAAAAGAAATCAAGCATTATCAACTTTATTTGATGCTAAAAAATTAGGTTTCAGAACATTTAATTTCATTACATTACAAACCTTTTTTAGCTTCCTTGATGAAGGAAGTAGAAAAAAACTAAATGAATTCTTTGACTTAGTTAGTGATTCAGTTAAAACTTCTTTTGAAATTAAACTGAATCCAGAATTTAACACATCAAACCTTACGTTATTTGAAAAAATAGCTTACTTGCTTGATAAATCAAATAAAAGACTTAATTCATCATATATTCTTAAAATCAAACCTATTGAAAACAAAAAATTCATTTGTACTATTAAGTGAGAAAAAAATCGACTTAAATACAAATTTAATCATCATAATTCAGAGCAATCATTAAAAGAATTCGAACAAAAAAACTTTAAAAGCAACAAACATTCTGTTTTGGCTTTTGCATTTAAACCTTACTTTATAAACAAAGAATTTGACAGCATCCAAATTAAATCAATTTTTGATAACTTAAACATTTTAATATCAAAAACGCCTTTCTATATTATTGATGGAATTTTGTTTATTGTTAAGAATAAATTATCAAAATTTGGACACAAAAAGTATCTTAAAATGATTAATGAAATTAATGATAATAGGATGATTAATAAATTCTTCTTATGCGCTTCATTAATTAACGAAAATAAACTAAATAATAGAGCTGATAGACTAAAATTAATCAATAAAGTCAAATTCTCATTATTTAATTTAACGATTAATCCTAAAGCAAAATCAACATATTCAAATATTCCTGCAACAATTTCTCAAGATCCTAAATTCACAGAATTTGTTAAGAGATTAAATGAATATGTGCAATGAAACAATACTTTAAGTTCTAAAAATGCAACAATTAAGAGTACAAACATCTTTGTTTACGAAACTAAAAAAGCTTCAAACATTGTAATCAACTCGTTGCAAAAAATAACTAAAGACGACCAAGACAAATATTGAACTGACTTCTTTCGAAAAATTCCACATTTAAATTACCTATATGAGAAAAAATGATACGACTTCATCACACAAAATACTGAAAAACTTGATGAAACTGGTAATGTTAAAAATATGCAGAGATTGATAAAAATATCTCAAGAAACATTTTTACAATCTAACTTCATTCTTGAAGAAAAGAAACCAATTTGTCTTATTTATGCATACAATAATACATTTGACACATATCATTTAAGACAAAAAATCAGTAATAACTACAAGAAAAAAATACCTACAGCTTTATACATTGACACCATTGATAAATCTCTTATCAATATCATCAACGATACAAAACTGCAAGCTATTGTAATTGGAGAAAAGATTTCAAAACAATTAAACAATACAAAGGTATTTTTAAACTGTTTTAATATTGTGAACTTAGCTACAAATAATAATATTAAGACTATTTATGAAGGTGCACCTGATTATTTAGACCCACTTACAATCAAAAAGGCTAATGTTAAAATTTCATATAAGAATGATAATTAAAATATCCTGATCAGGGATATTTTTTTGTATAAAAAAATCAGCTTTTAAAGCTGATAAATTATTTATCTGATTTGTACACTATTAAATTAGGATTTTCTCTGTACCCTCTTCCTTCTTTAGCTTCAGGATTACCATTTAAAATAGTTGCGTCAGCTGAGAAAGAATTGTTAAGTTTAAAAATGCTTTGACCAACTCCATAATAGTCTACAGGGACATTTAATGATTCAAATAATTCTATTTTCTCTGCATTAAATCCAGATGAAACAACTATTTTATAGTTAGTTGCTCCAGCTTTATCTAATGCTTCACGTAATCTCTTAATTTGTTCTGGATTAACTCCATATTGCTTTTCTTCATCGTTATCAAACATATGGTCAATCATATTCTTTGAAGTGTCAATTCTAACACCTCAAACAAGATTTCCGAGTTCATTTCAAACTTTAAGGGATTCACTAATAATATTATTATGATAGTCTACAAGAGCTATAAGTTTATTTTTAGGGAAAAGTTTATGATAGGCCTTAGTTGCAGCGACAGTATCACCTGCAAAACCTTGAATTAAAACGTGAGGCATACTTCCAAAAACATTTTCATCATTAACTTCGTTTTGATCTTTTTGAGCTAATGTAGAAACAGCTTTAATTCCACCAACTCTAACTGCATAACCATCCATTTCTTGATTAATGTAGTGGTCTGCTCTATCTCCCATAAAGATGACTTGTTTATCTTTTGCAGCTTGCGCACAGTGGTAAGCATTTGTAGCAATTGATGTATTTCTAGCTAAAATACCATCAATCATACCTTCTCAAATACCAAAATCTTGATAGTGTCCTTCTAATTGTAAAACAATATCTAAATTATTAATTTTTGAACCTTCAGGTAAGTATTTAATTGTGTATTTTGATGTGTCTGTTTGTTCTTCTAAAAGAGCAAGAACTTCATTAATTCCACATAAAATCGAGTTGTCTTTTCTTTGAAAAAATTGCATAACAATCTTGTTTTCAGGTTTAAAAGTTTCTAAGATTTGTTTAGTTTTTTCAAAGTAAGATGCAATATAGGCTTTTTTATCTTTGCGCATTTTTACCACCTGTATAATAAAACAAAACTACAACAACTAGTTTGTTGTTAAATTATTTTTGCTTATTAAGTTTTTGTTCTTTTCTTAGTTGTTTTACTTTTTGTTTTTTAGCTTTGAATTCTTCTCTTTGTTTGTTTAATTGTAATTTTTTAAGTGTAATTGCTTCACGTACTTTTGGAGAAATAAAGTAAATTTTAGGAAGCGCTTTTTGACCTGGTTTTAGGATTCTGAGTACTTTTCTTAAGAAGAATCCTAAAGCAGGTGCTGAAAACATAGCAAATAGTAAAAGCATAATGTCTAAAACTACAATAACTAATGTTGAATTACCTTTGTAGTTAAATGGATGTAAATATGAAACAACTGAATAAATAGTAACACCACGTTCTAATTCAGTTCCTCCAAATTGCATAAATTTGTACCCAAATGCATAAATTGCAAATGTGAAAAATAAGTAAGCAATTGGATAAATCATAAAACTTCAAATTGACACATTTGAAATTCTGATACGTTTTCTTTCTCATCCAACAAGAGTTAAAAGTCCCAAGAATGGAGCAGCACCGTGCATAATTGATGTTTTAACTCATTCAAAAGTTTGTGAGTCACTCATTAGTGTCGGATCAGTTGCTACACCACCTCAATAAACTGCGACTACAATAATAATGTAGACCATTGAAGCAAAGTAAAATCTTTGTGCCTTTTTAGATGTTCTATAAAAAGGATATAAGAACATTGTTACACCCATAAGCACATTAGACATAAATGTAAATCAGTAAGTTGATCCACCTCAGAAAAGTAAGGTTGCATTAGGGTAAATTAATTTTTGAAGTTTAGCACTATCAACATTAGATTCTTCTAATGTCCCTTTAACTTCTAAGAATGCTTTTTCAACTGCAATACTTCTGAAGTGTCATTCAAGTAAGGTTACAACTAAATAAGTAAGAATTAAAGTTAAACCTATTGAAAATGTAATTCAATCTTTTCAATCAAATAAATTAAATTTTGCCTTTAAAACTCTAAAAGACTTTTTCAATCCAATCACGACACCTCCTTAAAGTTAAATTATTTTAAATGCAGCTAGTAGAATAATACCTATAATAACTAGAAAAAAACTAATTCCACCAAGAACAAATCATTTTGAATATTTATTCATTAAATATTTTTTCTTTAGTCTATTGAACACAAATCTATTTTCAGGTAAATATTGATCTGGAATTTTGTCTGTTTCTAATTCCTTCAGTAATTTGTTTAATTGTAAAAAATATTCAACAGTGTGTTTGTTTTTTTTCTCATATGACTTGACATTTTGTTTTTTATTTAATTCAGCACGAACTTCGTTAATAAAAACTCTTCTGTATATTGCATAAGAGTTTTTATCCAAATCTTTATAAGTTCTTCTCATTAATAAAAATCTAATAACACTACTTGAACGTTTTTAGGTTTCTTATCAATTAAAGATTTCACACCATTTTCAATTTGTGTGATTAATTCTTTAATTGTTGAATATGGTTCTTTATTTTTTTGGTTTTTAATTTTAATATCTACATAAATTTCAACGTTTGAATGTTTATCGTCAAAACTTAATCTAATTGAGTTTGAAGCTTTAATATTTTTGTATGAACTAAGCGCAATGTTTACAACGTCTAAAATTGCGCTTTCTTGAACTATGTAATTTTGATTTGAATTGTAAGATACATTAATTCAATTCATTATTTATTTGCTTTTCCAACGTATTTTCCAGTTTCTGTTGAAACAGAAATAACGTCATTTTCTTTAATGAACATAGGTGTTTCTAATTCAAAACCAGTTTCCACAGTTACTTTTTTCTGAGGGTTTGTTGTTGTGTTACCTTTAACTGCATCAGGTGCTTCTGTAACTAATAAATCAACGTGAGCAGGTAATTCGATATCTAAAACTTCTGATTCAAATTTTCTAATTTGAACTTCTGAACCTTCTTTTAAGAAGTTTAATTCTCATTCAACTACTGTAACAGGAATTTCAACTTGTTCATATGTTTCATTATCCATTAAGATAATGTTTTCTCCATCTGAGTATAAGAAGTTCATTTTTCTTTTATCGATGTGAGCTGGTTTAACTTTATCACCACCTGTGTATGATTTTATAGTTGTTGAACCTGTTCTTAAGTTTTTAACTTTAGCTTTAACGTTTGCTTGTCCACGTCCTTGTTTTGAGTGTTGAGCATCTAAAACTACAAAAATTTCACCTTCATCTTGGAAAGTAATACCTGGTTTAAATTCATTAACATTAATCATAAAATTCTCCTTAGTAAATTATTTGTTTAATTATATTAAATAATTAAAAAATTGCATTTAAATAGTTTAAAAATTCAAATTTTGCTTAATTTGACACAGAAAAACTAAAATTTACTAAATTAGCCAGTGTACTAGGTGTAAAAAATATTTTTAAAGGTATGTAATAGTCTTAAAAGTTTTTAGTTAGATTTTTACACTCTTGTATAATATACAAGAGTATATAAAGATACTCCTTGGCTATAAGATTTTTAGCCCAGAAACGACCATAAGGAGAGAAAATGCAAAAATACGAAATTATGTCAATCGTTAGTCCAAAAGCAGACGTTCAAGTTTTAGTTGACTTATTAAACGAAGTTTTTGGAAAAGAAAACATTTCTAAAGTTGAAAAACTTGAAAGAAATGAATTAGCTTACGAAATCAACAAGTCAAAACACGGACAATACGTTTTAGCATTTGTTAATGCTAAAGGTTCAGACATTGCTGAATTTACACGTCGTTCAAATATTATTAAAGATATCTGAAGAGCTTTAGTAATTAATTTAGACACAGAAAAAGGTCTTAACGGAAAAGAATCTGTTAAAGAAACTAAAAAACCAGTACGTAGAACAAGAAAATCAGCTGCATCTGCAGAAGAAAAAGTTTCAAAACCTCGTACAAGAACAGTTAAAGCAAAAGCATCTGAATAATTAAATGCTTAAAAGTTTAGTTATTCACAGGGGGTATTATGTTTAATAAAATTACAATAGTAGGACGTATAACATCAGATAATGCGATAGCACATACATCACAAGGTGTTCCATACGTACGTTTCACAGTGGCAGTTAATAGAAGAAACTTTTCAGCACAACAAAATGAAGTTACTGACTTTATCCCGGTTGTTGCTTGAAGATCAAATGCCGAGTTCATAGCGAGATATTTAAATAAAGGGTCTCTTGTTTTAGTTGAAGGGTCTTTACATTCAAATCAATATCACAGTAACCAAACAAACCAAATAGTAAGAACATTAGATGTTACTGCAGATCAAATCGTCGCTCTAGAGTCAAAAAGTGTCAGAGAAGCTCGTGGTGGTTCTTTAAACGCAACTCCTTCTCCGGTGTCTGCGCCCCAAACGTATACTCCGACTTATAAAGCATCACAAAGTGATGTGAATCGTAATAAACCTGCGAATGCTACATTTGAAAATACTAATCCAAAAACCGGTGCTACTAAATTACACGATTTAGAAGATCTTTTCGCAGCACCTGAGGATTTAAATTAAGGAGATAAGAATGGCTTTTTACAAAAACAAAAAAGGTTTTATTAACAGAAGAAGATCATGTGAATTCTGTGATAACAAAATGACATATGTTGATTACAAAAACGTTGATTTATTACACAAATATGTAACAGCAACAGGACAAATTAAAGCTAAAGCTGCAACCGGAACATGTGCTAAACACCAAAGAAAAGTTGCTAACGCAATTAAAAGAGCACGTTTCATCGCTTTAATGCCTTACCACGTTGTTCGTCCACGTATTCAAAAATCAAACTAATTTATATACTATTACACCACTTGTCAAAGCAAGTGGTTTTCTTTTACCAAAACAAAAACACCACTCCTGTGGTGTTTAAGGTTAAATTGAATTAGATTTTCTCTTTATTTTTTTATTGCGTTTTTGTTCAATTTCATTAATGTAATAAAATAATAAAAAATGAATACTATTATAGTATTCATAATTTTAAACATTATTTATTTGGCTTAGCGATTAAGAAATTAATGTTTTTACCAAGTGAAGATCATTTTTGCTCATATCCTGTTTGAACATTAGTTTCATTATACTTTGATGAATGTAAATCAGTTGTCATGTCAATGATATTTCAATTATTTTCATTCAATGATTCTATTGAAAATTCAAATAACTTATCATTATCAGTTTTAAAGTATAAGCAACCTTTTTCAGATAATAATTGTTTATATTGGTCTAAAAATGTTTTGTATGTTAATCTTCTTTTTTCGTGAGCTTTTTTAGGTCACGGATCTGAAAAAGTTAATCAAATTGTGTCTATTTTGCCTGTAAATAATTCAGTTAAATTACTTGCATCTTTAGTTATAATGAAAAGATTTTTTAAATTAAGTTCATTAATCTTCTTAAGAATTTTATTAGCTACTGTTGGATATTTTTCAAAAGCATAATATGTAATATTAGAATTTTGAAGAGCTAATTGAGCAATCATTTCACCTTTACCTGCTCCAATTTCTAAAACATCATTTTCTTTTAAGTTAACTGGAAATTCTTTAATTAAAAAGTCAGAATTTGCTAAATTTGCTTCAGCATTTTTATCATATCTCAATCTCATGGTTTTATTATAATGTATAATTTAAAAATCACTATATGAATAGTTAAAAAGAATTTTTATAAGGAGCTAAAATGAGAATAATAGCAGGTAAATTACGTCACTTAATAATAGAACAACCAGATTCAAAATTCACTAGACCTACAGGAGATAAAGTCAGAGAAGCTGTCTTTTCATCAATTCAATTTGAAATTGAAGACACAACTTGTTTAGACTTGTTTTCAGGTTCAGGAGCTTGAGCTATTGAAGCTATCAGCAGAGGTGCAAAACACGTTGATGCAGTTGAAAAACAAAGACAAGTTTTTACTGTAACTAAAGCAAATGTTGCTAAAACTAAAACAGATAATCAAATAAGTTTATTTAATGATGATGCTTTACATTTTTTAAGTAAGACAAGTAAAACTTATGATTTTATCTTTATCGATGCTCCATTTGCTGAATATGAATTAGTTAATAATTCACTTTTAACAATTTCGCAAAGAAGTTTACTAAATGAAAATGGTGAAATTATTTTAGAAACTGATAAACCTAATTTAATTGTCTTACCTGACAATTTACAAGTTTATAAAGAAAAACAATATGGAAAGGTTTATATCTTAAAAATATGTCTAAAATAAACAAATATACCTTACGACAAGAGTTAAAAGTTAAATGCAGTGAAATTAGTTACGAAGGTTATGGTGTTTATAGAGATGAAAATAACTTTCCTATTTTCATAAGTGATTTATTACCTAATGAAGAAGCAATTATCAAGATAACAAACTTATATAAAAATTATGCATTTGGATGCATTGTTAAACATTTAACTTTTTCTGATGATAGAAACTCTGAATTTCAATGAACTCCATCAGCACCATTAGTCACTTTAAAATATCCTGCTCAAATTAAATTTAAAAATAACTATTTCTATAATTTACTTAAAAGAAACTTGCAAAACATAAATTTAAATGAAGTTTATTCTCAATTTACTCAATCTCTAATTCAATTTGAATATAGAAATAAAGTTTCTTATAAATTAAGCGTTCAAAATAATAAGTTGACTATCAATGAAATCAATCAAAAGTCTAATGAAATAACAGACGCTAATAATTTATTCTTAGTTAAACCAATCATAAAAGAAACAATCAGTCATATTTTAGATACAATTCAAACATTTCTGGAAAACACTAGCAAATTAAAAAACTTGAAAATGTTTGAAAAAATCACATTAAGAGCAAATTCAAAAAATCAAATTGATGTTTGTTTATCAATTCACACTGATTATGATTTACCTAATAAATTAGTTAAATTGCTTAATGAAATTACACAAGTTATTTCACTAAGTATCAAGAAAAAGCATAGTGTACAAGTCTTATTTGAAAAAGAGCAATTCAAAATGCAGTTGAATGATAAAGAGTTCATTTGTAGCATTCAATCTTTCTTTCAAGTAAACGATATTGTTGCATCAATGATGTTCACTAAGATAAAAGAGTATGTAAATAGCAAAAACAATATTAAAACTATTTTAGATGCATATTGTGGAGTTGGTACAATTGGTCAAATTGTTGCAAACAAAAATAATTATGTATATGGCTCTGACATTGTCTCAAGTGCAATTAAAAATGCAAATAATAACAAACTTTTAAACTCTGTTAGTGGTGAATATAAAACAATATCTTCTGATGTTTATTTCACTAAGAATGTTTCTAATTTAGAGGACAGCATTTTGATTTTAGACCCACCACGTAGTGGAATAAGTAAAGAATTCATTGATTGAATAATTGAAAAACAAATCAAAAATATTGTTTATATGTCTTGTGATGTTAAGACATTAACAAGAGATTTACAATTAATTTTAGAATCTAATTCTTATAAAATAACTTACATTCAAGGTTTCGATATGTTTCCTAATACACCACATATTGAGGCGCTTGTTTTCATCGAAAAAAAATAGTCTTGCGACTATTTTTATTTTGCGATTGCATATATTCCTGAAAGTATCATTGAAATAAGAATATATGTTGAAGCGACTATTCCTGTATACAATAAGTTTTTGTACCAAATCTTTTTGTTTGTGTGCAATGAAGTAAAGAATGAACCAGCACAAACATAGATGTTTGTTGGGAATGAAAATTCCTTAAAAACTAGTGCATAAGTTAAAAGCGCTACATAAGTTGTTAATCCGGCTATTGTGTCAGCCATAACATATGAGTTTAAGTTTTCTGTTATTGTATGTTGAATAGTAAATAAGACTGATGCAAATATAATGATTTGTGTTACATCTTTGAAAGTTGAATAAGTCTTGATTGAAGTCTTATTCATATTTGAAACTTGAAGTTTCTTATATTTTCTTGATATTAAGCCTCAGATGTTTCCTGAAACTATTGAAGCAAGTATATGCGCTAAAAATAGCAAGAATAAGTTGAGGAATAATATTGTTTGATTATTTAAGTTTTTGTTAAATAAGTAAATAAAAACATAAAAAAGAGATACAACTGGGTTTATAACAGGAGGAACGTTTTTACTAATATCATTGTATAAATCGTTTTCAAATTGGTAAACAAGTCCTCTGAGAATAAAGTATGAAAGTAATCCTGCAGTAAATGTAGCTAAAGCATATGTAAAGGGAAATATGAATTTTAATTTAGCATATTTTTTACCTACATAAGTTAGTAGCAGTGACATAGTTGATAAGAATGTAACTGCTAAAAACTCTGCAACAAATAGTTCTCATAAAAACTTCTTTGTTAATATAAATTCCACTGTAAATCCTTGATATGTTCGCTGATAATTGATTTGGGTTTATTTAAATTAAATTATTGTTTATTTACTTCTTTTTTTGATTTTTCAATTTGTTCTGGTTGTTTTTCTTCAACCGCTTTTATTTGTGTAGTTGTAACTGTTTCTGTTGTTGTAACTAATTTAACAGCTTTAAATGCTTTTCTTACATAGAAAATTCCTGAAAGAATTGCAAATACTAAAGCAACGTAAATTGGGATGTTTAAAATGTATCTAACCATTTGTTGGTGTGATAGTGCATTTAATGTTGCATAATGTAATCCAATTGTAACAGTTAATGTGATTGTAAGTCCAATAGCTAAAATAAATGTTTTAATTTTTCCTCATTTACCTGCTGATACATCGTATCCTTTTGATGCTAAAAACACTCTAACACCATCTACAATAATATCTCTTAATAAGAAAAGTGCCATAGCTCAGAAAGGTAAAACATTAATTACAGCTAAATAAACAAGTGTTAAGTTAACCATTAGTTTATCTGCAATTGGATCTCAAACTTTTCCAAACACAGATACTAAATTACGTTTTCTTGCAATTGCTCCATCAAAGTAGTCTGTAACCATGGCTCCAATAAAAATTGCTAGGATTAATAAATTAATAATTGTAAGTGCAATTTTGTATCCTAGAACGCTACCTGAATTTGGTAAAGTTTCTAATCTAAAATATGATGCACCAGCTTGGTCAGTTCCTAAGTAAATTAATAAAATGCTAATTGACATTAATAGAAGCATTGGAACAACTAAAATGATTCTAATTAATGTAAGTAAGTTTGGTAAACTGATTTTTTTCTTTTCTTTTACAACTTTTACTTTTTTAATTTTCTTTTCCTTTGTTGAACTCATTTTTAAAAATCTCCTCCATTTTGTTGTGTAATTCAGCTTCTTCTTTATAAATTTGATTAATAGAAGCTTCATTGTATTTTTTAACTTCTGCAAAAGCTTTTTCTTGGTTTGTATTAAAGTATTCTAAAACGTTAGGGATTTTTTTAGCTCATAAGTTTGAATTGCAATCTCTAAGTTGTTCTAAGTTTTTAACAAAAATTTCGTGAGCAGGGTTTTTGAATAAGAATTCTCTAAATTCAGGTGATTTAAACACTTTAACAAGAATATTTCTAGTGTTATTGTTAATTTCTGACATTGTGTATTCACCAATTGATGGTACAAATTCATCGTGTTTTACTTTGTTAAGTTTGATTAATTTGTTAACCATAACGTTAAGTTCATAAACATACACGATTGCTTCTTGTGTAAATTCAAAGTGTGCTTGTCTTTGTTTTTTCTTTGCAATTTTGTCCTTAATGAACTGGTATAAGATGTATGATGCTAAAGCAAGTAAAACAACACCAAGAATAACTCAAATTGCTATATTTAATTTATTATCAGGCATAACATCTCCTTTCTATTTTGTAGTTATTTTTAATTTTCATTTAGGTTCTTTTGCTACTACGTATTCTTTGATTAAATCTTCTAATTCTTCAGGTGTAAAAGTTCTTCCTTCTAACATCGATTGATGTAAGAAGTTTCCATATCCTCTGTAGTCAAATGAATTAGCTGGTTGATATAGTACGTATGAAATTTTTCCACCAGTTGATAATGTTCTTGAAATTTCAATGTCTACATCCTTTAGTTCTTCTTTGATTAATTTTAAGTTTTCATTTGCTTCTTTTTTAGCATTCACATAGTTTTCTGCTAATAAAACGATTTTTTCAATATCAATTGTTTCGTGTTGCATAAATTCTCCTTAAATTCAATGAGCACTGTGTGCTATGAAAAGAACTAAAATGTTAAGACCGAAGAAAATCAATGTTGATAAAGCATCTGATAATGTCGCTAAAATTGGAGCAGACATAACAGCTGGGTCTTTTTTAAATTTAATAGCTACAAGAGGAATAATTGTTCCTAAGAATTTAGCAAAGATAACTACAAAAAATAGTGATAATGAGCTTGCTAAAATAACAAATGAAAGAACTCCTCAACTTGCTGTTTTACCATCACTTTCTCTAAATGATGGAATTGCAAAGTAAATATAAAGTCTGGCTACATTGACTACGAACATAATCGCCCCAATAATAGCACCAATGGATACTTCACGACCAACTACTTTTCACATATCTTTAGTTCCAATTTCACCTAAAGATGCTGCACGAGTAATTGTTGTGGAAGATTGAGAACCTGCGTTTCCAGCAGCCCCTGAAATAATCGGAATAAGTCCAACTAAGATAGCAGAAGAAATTGCAACATTAATTCCGTTAACAAATCCTTCTGAAACGTCAGTGAATTTTTGAATAATAAATTGAGATAAAGTAGCTGAAATCATTAAGATAATTAATCATAAAACACGAGATTTAACAATTTGCATAATTGTTGTTTTAAGATAACTTTCTTCAGCAGCTTCAGGGTTAATCCCGGCAAGCTTATACATATCCTCTGTTGCTGAATCTTGAATAACATCAATAACATCGTCAGCTGTAATCATACCGATAAGGTATCCATCAGCTGTAGTTACTGGAAGTGTTGATCTATCGTGGTCAGCAAATATGTTAGCTGCATTTTCTTTTTTATCATTTGGATGAACTGTTGTAACAACGTTGTAAAGTTCATCTAAAGTTTCTTTTTCATCATCTGCAAAGACTAATTCTTCAAGTGTGATGTCTCCAAGTAATTTCTTTTGATCATCTACAACATAGAAGTTGTGTGTAAGCTCAATGTTGCTTCTATAGTCTTTTTTGATTTTTGAAATAGCTTTTTTAACCGTTCAATCAGATTTAAGAATAGACATATCAACGCTCATAATACTTCCGATGCTATCATCATCGTAAGATAAAATGTTATTTAATTTTTGTCTTTTTTCTGGATCTGTTTTAGACAAAATGTATTTTGTAATGTTAGCTGGTAATTCTTCAAGAACGTCGGCTAACTCGTCGGTTTGAAGTTCTTGTAAAACTTCCATACCTCAATCTTGAGTGAATGATTGAGCTAAATTAACTTTTGTATCATCATCTAAATAAGCAAAAACGTCAGCAGCATCTTCAGTTTTAAGCACCCTTAAAATGTAAAGTTGCTCATTGATTGTTAATTCGCCAAGTGCCTCAGCAAAGTCTGCAAGAGGATATTTTTCAAGCAACAATCTAACGTCTTTAATTTTTTTAGCAGCAATGAGAGTTCTTAAATTTTGTATTAACTCTAATTTTTGTTCTTCTGTGAAGTTCATATTACTCACTTAAGTACTTAATTAAATCTTCTTGGAAATGATCTAATTCAGTATCTATCATTGCTCCGTTTTTGATGATTTTAATTTGTCCATTTTCTTCTGAAACTACAATTGTAGTTGCATCTGATTGTTCAGAAATTCCCAAAGCAGCTCTATGTCTTGAGCCATAATTAGCTTCAAAACTTCTTTTTGTGATTTTGTAAAATGTAGCTGCATAGTAGATTTTGTTATCTCTAATAACCACAGCACCATCATGCAATGGAGATGTTTTATTAAAAATCGAAATAAGCAAACTGCTTGAAATGTTTGCGTTAACAACAACACCATCAGTTCTTAAGTTATCAATGTTGTCATTGTTTTCAATCGTAATAAGAGCACCAATTTTGTTTTTTGATAAGTAATCAACTGTTTCTCTTAATTGGTTAATTAAACGAATTTGACTACTTTTTCCTAATTTTTCATATTTTGATTTTCTGATTTTATTTCCAACAAATGTAGAAATCATTGGTTTTAAGAAGTAACCTAAAAGCCCTAGGATTGCTATAAAAGTTAAGCAACCTATAACTAATGAAATGATTGCAACAACATTCATTATGCACCTTTAACAAAATATGCGATTAGGATGATTAGCACCATTACAAGTAATGTGAAAACTATTCCAAGAATGTTAAAAGTTAAATCTTTTTTGTATCAAGGAAGAGCTTTTTGCGATTTTTTGTGTTCTAATGCTTCTTTTTCTGCTTGTGCTTTAACACGAGCATTATTTATCTCATTTTTTCTAAATTCGACTAAGTCAATGAATTTTCTTTTTTCTTTAGTTTTCTTATCCATATTGACTCCTTTTGTATATTTACTTTTTTAATTTATATAATTTTAAATTGTTTTTTTTAAAAATAAAATTTTTAAACTAGTTAAATAAGCATTGCAGAAAGTAGTTTTAGTTAATTGACAAATTAATTTTTGATTTTGATATCAACTAAATTAGCTAATTTTAAATTATGCAATTGCAAAAATTGCATAAAAAAACAGTTCTTTAGAACTGTG